>JBBSSE010000395.1:0-3515 GCA_038242375.1 Chitinophagales bacterium | reverse complement strand
CTTGGCGCTCAAATCAGGTTGCTCCACGTAAATATTCCTCAGGAAAGTTTTAACCAGTCTCCTGTTATTATGAAAGCCGAACGTGCCATGACATCAGCAGAAATACAGTTAGATGATATTCGCGTCAGGATGCATACACACGGAGGTGGAGAAGTAGAAATTAGCACTGAGTTACTTACAGGTGAGTTTTTTGTAGAAATGTATCATTTATGTGAAGAAATACAACCTTACCTGGTAATAATGGGTAGCCAGGGCACCACGGCTACAGAAAGATTTTTAATGGGTAGTAATAGTGTCCATGCTATGAAAAATCTCTCCTGGCCGCTTTTAACCATTCCTGTTGGATACACTTATTCAGGTATAAAAAAGATTGCACTTGCCAGTGATTTTGAAAACACCATCGCGATTCCAATGGATATGATCAAGAAGTTCCGCACTGATTTTAATGCAACCCTTGACGTGGTTCATGTTGGAAAGGACAAGGGTGTAAATCCTGCTGTGGTTTTCAAATCAAGTGTTATGCAACAACAACTTAAAGCTTCAAATGCGAAATACCACTTTATAAGCGAGGAAAATACAGAGGAGGGAATCATGGAATTCAGTGAAACAAATCATATCGACATCCTGATCGTCATTCCAAAACAATATAGCTTTTTTGACCAATTACTTCATGTAAGTATGTCCAAACAACTCATTCTCCATAGTAAAGTACCTATAATGGTTTTGCAGGCAATAGCTTAAGTAAAAGTTCATAATAATTGTATTAATTTGTAATAATCAGTTACTTAACAAACGTTTTATTATATTTATAAAGGCAAAGTTATAAAGATGATGTGTTTATTTAGTTTGCGAAACGAATAATTTTGCTCATTTTAAAACATTTTAACCTTTTAACATTAAACTCATGTTTTTTTGAAAAAATTGGAGTAGATTGCTAATAAGAAAACGAAAGCTTGTTCGCTCATGTTTAGATTTAGTTCATTGGATCCATAAATAAAAAAGCCTAAGCGGCATGTCCTTTTCTTGCAAATAATTTAATTATTTACTTTTAAAATCGCATGTCATGATTAACATCCCCAATTTTTCCAGCAGCGGCCGCTCAACCTATCCCGGAGAATTCACCCCAAATCCTTTTATTTTTGAAAAAGTAAATGAACAAAGTTCATTCAACGTTAAGAGCGCTATTTTTTCCAATGTCATTATTTCTGAAGATGAAGGATATTATCAACTTGAGTTGGATACGCCTGGTCTTCGCCGGGAAGATTTTCTTATAAGAATTAATGAAAGAGGAAATCTGCTAGTTTCAGGAATCCTTAAAGAGGATGCAGGTTTTCTGAATGAAGAGAACAAAAAATCCACAAATAATTATACTGGTTTTTCCAGAGAGCTTTCTCTCCCACCAAATGTTGACACAGATTTTGTACGCGCAGAATGCCGGTCAGGCGTTCTCTTTATCGGGTTTTTAAAAACAAGTAAACCTTATCCGAAGAGGCAAACAATTGTTGCGGTGTATTAATCTCAGGTTTGGAGTTTGGAGAATTCCAATAAATAACAACTTATGTTTTCCGATAAGATATAGAAAGGCTTGTTCCGAAGACCAGACTATTTATCTTCTTTATTAGTTTCCTTGATCACTTTCATTTAAACACCCTTTTCTGATCTTCGGAACCGACAGTTTATTTCTAATCCGCTCCGTTGATCAAAAGTCCAAGATAGATTTTCGAGACAGGATGACGTCTTATGAAGTTGTAGAGTAGTCCTAATGTAGGCGCACCACTGTTTCGCTAAAAATAATGTGGAAGCAGAGACTCTCATCTGTGGCATTTGTGCTTGAAATCCGTATTAAAAAGAATGTACTTGTATACCAGACTTCGAGAACTCAAAAGGGAAAAAGTTGCATAATTTTTAGAACTGCAATAAAGTCCAAAAAGCGTTCTAAAATAAGAATTTGGAATTCATAATTCTGATTGAGGATCAAAAGTATTTTCACAATTCGTATACTTATTGCCTTAAATTCATGGCTAAAACTTGCGAATCGATTTAAAACCTCTATTATAAAACCTCTTCAAGTTGTTGTTCCATTTCTTTTTCTACAATCGGTTTTTCGGGAATTACATCAATAACTGCTTTCTTTTTTCCAAAAATCAATTTCAATAAAACGGGGCCTGTAGATAGCAATACTATGCCGATCATAATTTTTTCAAGGTTCTCTCTCGCCCAGGCATTATCTCCTAAAAGATAACCGGCAGAAACGATTGTGCCAGCCCATAGGATACTTCCCAGGATATTGTAAAACGTAAACTTTGACATTTTCATTTGGACCATACCTGCTACAATGGGTGCAAAAGTGCGTATAAGTGGCAGGAACCTAGCCAGGACAATTGCTCCTCCCCCATTTTTTTCGTAAAATTCTTTTGCACTAAAAATATATTTCTTCTTAAATAACCAGGTGTCTTTCCGGTGAGAAAGCCATTTTTCTGACTTTCTTCCAAACCAATACCCGGCAAAATTCCCGATGATTCCCGATGTTGCAATTAACATGATCCAAAAAACAAGATTCAATCCGGAAGTTTCAAAAGGATAGGATGAATTTGCTATGATCATTCCGGAAATAAATAAAAGAGGATCTCCCGGAAGAAAAAATCCGAAAAACAATCCTGTTTCTATAAATACAATCAACAGAACGAAGTACATACCTCCATTTTGCATGATCCAATCCGGGCTGGTAAGATTGCTGAAAAGTTCTAATATCGATTCCATAAAAATGTTACAATTGTTTAATGACCACTTATTTTCTGTAAAACATAAAAAGAAGAATTTCTGATGTTGATCTTTTCAAATTATAGGGATTCCAGAAAAAAATCAACCTTTTTAAATTGTTTTAAGTGCATGCTGAAAGGTGAAGTTTTCTCAGAAACTAAAAATGAAATAATTACCGGAATTTCTTTAACGAATTAGTATCCCTAATATTCTTTTTTACTCACCTTATAATAAAACTTATTCAAAAGGCTTAAACATAAAAAGATAATTGTAGTAGGCTGGCCTTGGTACCAAAATAAAAGTAGAAGGTAAAACTTCCGGATGAGGAATATAATTTAATTCAACTCCACCTGGAAAATGATCATTCCGATAAAAAATACGATAATTCTTTAACCTGTTTATGAAATCAATATCAGGTTTAATAAAAAGATCAGATTGTGGAACCTCGTCCTTTTGGATGGAAATTGAATTTTCAGATAAGTTCACATAATTGGAAGAAAACAGATTATTTCCCTCCGAAGATGCCAAACACACGGAACTAAAAAATGGAAACAGCATACCAATGATGGTGTAGGTAATTCCTGCTGTATGTTTTTTCAGTACCATCCAAAAAGTTTAATTGAAATTCAGACAAAAATATCTGAAATTCTAATATTCAAATGTTATTGTTTTAGTAAATTCGATATGAAATATTAAAGAGGTTTTAAGAATATTAAATCTAAAAACGTCAGATAGCTCACAAAGACCTTTTAAAT
>JBBSSE010000394.1:0-3518 GCA_038242375.1 Chitinophagales bacterium | reverse complement strand
GTATAAAAGGTAGCTCCTATTTTTAAATTAGGATTGATAGAATGGTAATAACTTGCTGTTAGCTGAGTGGCCCAATCCCACCAATACGCCAAACCTGTGGCATTCATTTCTAATATATGAGTGGGATCTGTGGGAGAAATACTGTAAAAAGGGAAAGACGTTTGTTCACCCTGAATGAGAAAGCCAATTCCTGCATTAAAAACACCTTTTTTATTTTTTGTATGAAAATTCCTGTAGTAATTCCCGGCAAATTGAATACGGTGAAAAGTACGTTTTGTTTCTTTCCAGAATTCCAATGGGTCGTTTCCTGTGCCATATAAATCTCTCCAGGTGGCGTAACCAAAATTAATGGATGCAGATGCTTTATGATTAAAATTATATTTTAACTCTAAACGATCGACTTTACCTGATTGAACTCTTTTTCCCGGTTTATCAGGGTAAGAAAGCGGATTTGTATGATAAGCGTCACCTATTATTGAAATATTGGCATAGAATAGATCAACATAAAGTCCACTGGAAACTGAAGCTTCCCATTTTGTAATTGAGTCATTTTGTTGACCATGGACATTTGAGAATAACAATAGGGGAATTGCAAACAAAAAGGAAAATTGATACAATGTTTTCATGAATTCAGTAATTCCGGATAGAAAAGAAATGAAGAAAATAATTTATAACTGAAGTTTTAACTATCTGCTATTTTTCTTCCCAAATGGAATGGCAATACTTCCCATAATTCCTGCACCGTCCACATCTGTACCGATGATGTATGTATAAAAGGTAGCTCCTATTTTTAAATTAGGATTGATAGAATAGTAATAGCTTGCTGTTAGTTGAGTGGCCCAATCCCACCAATATTTTAAATTTCCCGCTTCCATATATAAAATATGAGTTGGATCCGTTGGGGATACCTCGTAAGAGGGAAAAGAATTTTGTTCACCTTGAATCAGGAAACCGATTCCGGCATTAAAAACCCCTTTTTTATTTTTAGTATGAAAATTTTTATAATAGTTGCCAGCAAATTGAATTCTTTTTTTATAACGTTTTGTTTCTTTCCAGAGTTCAAGCGGATCATTTGCATTTCCATATAAATCCCGCCAAAGTGCATAACCAAAATTAAGTGAAACAGAAGAATTAGGATTGAAATTATATTTGAGTTCTATGCGGTCAATTTTACCCAATTTAACTCTTTTACCGGCTTTATCAGAGTAATATACAGGGCCTCCTCCTAAATCTGTGTCTCCTACTAATGAAATATCTGCGTATAATAAATCCGCGAAAAGCCCACTTGAGACAGAGACTTCCCAATTCATAATTGAGTCATTTTTCTGCCCATGAGTATATATAGATGCCAGTGTGGAAAGGGAAATCAACAAAGAAAATTGATATAATGTTTTCAAAAGGCGTGTATTTTATAAAGGAAAGGAATTGAGGGTTTAAAAAAAGCGGCTGATAATGCAATCAAGCCGCTATTTTGAAGAAACTGACCTATACATCCTATCTACCTGATCTTCTTTTTTCCAAATGGAATGGCAATACTTCCCATAATTCCTGCACCGTCCACATCTGTACCTATAATGTAAGTGTAAAATGTGGCCCCTATTTTTAAATTAGGATTGATAGAATGGTAATAGCTTGCTGTTAGCTGAGTGGCCCAATCCCACCAATACCCTAAACCTGTGGCATTCATTTCTAATATATGTGGAGGATCTGTGGGAGAAACCCTGTAAAAAGGAAATGACGTTTGTTCACCCTGAATGAGAAAGCCAATTCCTACATTAATAACACCTTTTTTATTTTTGGTATGAAAATTTCGGTAGTAATTTCCAGCAAATTGAATACGGTGAAAAGTACGTTTTGTTTCTTTCCAGAATTCCAATGGGTCGTTTCCTGTGCCATACAAATCTCTCCAGGTGGCGTAACCAAAATTAATGGATGCAGATGCTTTACGATTAAAATTATATTTTAACTCTAAGCGATCAACTTTACCTGATTGAACTCGTTTTCCCGGTTTATCAGGATAAGAAAGTGGATCTGTATGATATGTGTCACCTATTATTGAAATATTGGCATAGAATAGATCAACATAAAGTCCACTGGAAACCGAAGCTTCCCATTTTGCAATACTTTTACCTGCAGTATCATACTGAGCTTGTGTGATTAATGATAAATGGAATAAAAAAATGAATATAAAAGATCGTTTGATTGTTTTCATCGGGGTTGAGTTTGAATTAAATTTTAAGTCATTTTTTTAAAAGAAGGTTGGCCCTTATAAACCAACCTCCTTTAAAAAATATTAGTCAACTACTAATGTAGCGTTGACTGAATTTTTTCCGTACAATCTATAACCGTTTAATAAAGAAGGGTCCGTACCTGCTGATGGGTTTTTTTGGTTTGTCCATACAGCATTGCTTCCTATAATACTATAATGTTCTATCTTGGATTGGGCTGTTCCTTCAAGTAAAACTTTTATCAGCGGAGCTAATCCTGCAGAAGTAAAAGCGGATACCTGTGCTCTCAGGGCTGAATCTTTGATAAGATTGGCTGCTCCACTTACGAGTCCTGACCATTCCTTTGCATTGGAACTGAACCAGTTTGGTTTATCATATTCATATAAGAATATCATTTTATCAGGTTGTTCCTGGCACCATGGACTAATATTTAAGTTGAATGACATATATTTATATTTATCTTTCTCCATTTCTTTTACTTTTTTCCTTTTTATTTTTTCATAACCCCATGCATGTGCTTTTTTATCTAATGAAATTATTGGATTCGAAGCTGGATTTTGATTTGGAATCGTTACTTCAGAGACATCATTTGAAACTGCGACAGCATATTCAATTTTTCCTTCAAAAAGTCCATAACCATTTCGAAGTAAAGTCCATCTGCCATCCTTTACCCGTAACTCTCTGGTGCAGGGTGAAGGATTTGGTGCGGTACCCATATAAGGTTCTCCTATTATTCTGATGGGATTGTAATCATCATCGGTTACACCAATATTGTAAGTTAATGCCTCAATAGGCATTTGACCATTTTCAAAATCTGATAATTGCAAACCATCATCATAGGTAATAATGTACGTTGGCGCACCAAAAGCATAATCATCATTCACCGTAACTTCATATAAAGGATTACCCTCTATGCTGCTTAATAAAAAGCCTGTATTGGATTCGTCTGTATAGAGTGGATTGTAAGTAATCGTATAGTCCTGATTACCATTTTCCGGGAAGTTTTCTGAATACGGGTAGTAAATCTCAAAAGGGATATTATTTTCATCATTTTCATACAATTCAAGAAAATCCCCCGGCCTTGTGTTGTTTAAATCTCTGTTTTTGACTACTTTTTTTAACCCAAAGTATTTGGCTACTTCGATTTCGGAGTTTAATGATAAATTTGGAAATTGATCCCCATTAGGAAAGTCCTTGCTAATAATCGTTTCTATAAAGATTCCCTTAAATCTTTTCAAAAAATCAGGTTTAACGCCTTCCAAAGTTAGAGTTCTTGCATTAAAGATTTCT
>JBBSSE010000393.1:0-3543 GCA_038242375.1 Chitinophagales bacterium | reverse complement strand
TTTTCCTCACAAGGAAGGGCAGAAGGAAATCAGATTGCCGTGCCTAAATGACAATGTTTTAATCTTTTTATGTAAAGTTTAAATTTATTTTCCGCCCGAAACATTTCCCTCCAATGCCTTTATCAGGGCCTTAGCAGCAGGCCCTGCAGACATCGGGTTTTGGCCGGTAATTAACAATCCATCTTCTTCGAGGTGCGATGCAAAGGGGATTGTTGCTGAATGGTAATCTGCACCCAACTCCTTTAAACGGGTTTCTAATTTGTAGGGAATATTATCGTTTCGAAATACCAGTGTTTCTTCTGCATTTGAAAAGCCGGTTATTTTTTTGTGCTTCAGAAGTCCTGGATGAAGTTCTGCTGCTTTTATAAGTGCAGCTACCCCGTGACAGACAGAAGTTACATATTTATCCTGCCCTAAAAAATCCAAAATGATTCTTCCGGAGTTTTCGTTTGAAGCTAAATCCCACAAGGGTCCATGACCTCCCGGAATGAATAAAGCATCAAATTCTGTAGCTGTGATCTTTTCAAGAGGCAAAGTGTTTTTAAGTGCATTCTGTGCTGCTTCATCTTTGTCAAACCTTCGGTTAGATACGGTAATATTTTCGGTTAACTTACTCATGGGATCTATAGGAGGCATTCCACCCTTGGGGCTGGCAAGAGTCACTTCATAACCTTTATCAATAAATTCATAATAAGGATCAGTAAATTCTCCCAGCCATACACCTGTTTTGCTTTCTGTATTCTCCATGTCTTCATGGGATGTAAGAATCATCAAAATCTTTTTCATTTTTTCTGGTTTAATGAATTTTTGAAACGTCAAAGATTATTCCACGTTCTGAATGCTTTCTTTTTGCCTGATGGAAGAAGTGCGTTTTTATTTCCAGTCATTCAGCAGCCTTCTTAAAACCAGTATTTCACCCGTATGATAACTGGTATGATCTGCCAGTACCAAGGCCTCTTTCAATAATGACTGACCGGTTCCATGTTCAAATGGTTTATACAAATCTTCGCCGGCATTTTTCAGCAGATTGATAAAAGAGTTCCGGTCTGATTTGATTTGTTTTAAACACTCTTCCCATTGATCTCCGGATGCAGGCTCTTTTTCCACGGGCCAGTAACCTTCGGGCCATTTAGGTGATTGGTGATTTTGATCTCTTGAAAACTCCAATAAATCCCATTGCGTGATGCGAATGTGCTCTGCAAGTTGCCAGATGCTGTAAGGTAAATCATGAGGCGTTTTACCCAGTAAATTAAAGTTAATATTCTTTAGTGCATCATCTAATGACACATGAGAATTTCCATTCTTTAAAAGGGCAATTAAATTTTCAAGGAGGATCTGATGAGCAGGATTGCTTTCTTCTTTTTTCATGATTGATTCATTTATTTGAAAAATATGATCTCCTGCAAATTTACTTAAAATCACCTTTTCACCGTTTTATTGGGAAATATGATGGATTTCTGCCGGTTTGTTTTTTACCAGGAAGGAAATCAGGTACAATCCAATAAATGTGATCAATCCGTTTATCACCAGCATTTCAATGCCGATTTGAAAACCTCCTAAAAATTGTGATCCATAAAGATGAATACCATAGCATATTGCAGGAGCTAACAAGCAGACGATTAGGGTGGAGTAGCCCATGGGAAGATTTCGTTTGGTAAGAATTCCGAAAGAAAATAATCCAAGCAAGGGCCCGTAAGTATAGCCCGCGATTCTTAGAAGCACATCGATGATAGATTTATTATCAATCAGTTTGAAAACAAGAATGCATAAAAGAAAAATTGCAGTAAATGATAGGTGAACCATAATCCGGGTCTTCTTCATCTTTTGCTCCGTCATATTCGCCCTTCTTTTTAAGCCAAGTATATCTATACAAAATGAAGATGTCAAAGCGGTAATTGCTCCATCCGCGCTTGGGAAAATGGTGGAGATAATTCCGATAACAAAAATAATGGATACCCAGGCTGGTAAATAAAACAAGGCGATTTCCGGGAAGAGATCATCGCCCTTCACGTTCAGATTATTAGAAGCCGCCATGAGATACAATAAACCTCCCAAAAATAAGAAAAGCAGGTTAACGATCACCATGATCGTACTAAAGGTGAAGATGTTTTTCTTAGAATCTTTTAATCTTTTTACACTGATGTTTTTCTGCATCATTTCCTGGTCAAGCCCTGTCATAGCAATGGTTATAAATGCGCCACCTACAATTTGTTTCAGCCAGAAAGTGCTGCTGTTCACATCTCCATTAAAAATTTTGGTGTAACCTTTTAAGCTAAGCTGGTCCATGGTTTGAACAAAAGAAATATCAAGATATTTCATGACGTAAATAATGCAAACCACCAGTGCAATCAGCATGAAAACAGTTTGCAGCATATCCGTAAAAACGATCGTTTTTACGCCGCCTTCATAGGTGTAGAGCAGGATCATTAAAAGCACAACCAGGGTCGTCAACCAAAAAGGAACACCCATATTATCCAGGATAAAGATCTGCAAAACATTGATCACTAAATATAATCTTGCTGTGGCGCCAAGCGTTCTGGAAATGATAAAAAATAGAGATCCTGTTTTATACGCCACCATACCAAAACGCTGATTCAGGTAATCGTAAATAGAGGTGAGGTGCAGCCTGTAATACAATGGCAGCAGCACAAAAGCCACTACAAAATATCCCAGCCAATAACCGATCACTATTTGGAAATAACCAAAATGATTCGCGCCTACTGTACCCGGAACACTTAGAAAAGTAACGCCTGTCATGGAAGTTCCCACCATTCCCAAAGCGACCAAAATCCAGTTGCTGCTGCGATTTCCAATAAAAAATGAATCGTTGTTTGAATTGCGGCTGGTGAACCAGGCAACGGTTAATAAACCAATAAAATAAATAAGTACAACAGTGAACAAAAGAGTCGGCGACATTCCTCAAAAATAGTTTATCATAAGAAATAGCTGCAAAGGAAAGGCAGTTGAGGTATATAGATAGAAAAAGTTTGGGGAAGTACCAGGTATTAAACTAAATGTAATTTGGAAATGTTGTAGACGATTGATGTTGATTTATCTAAGGATTTGCAATAATCCATTCACAATTTATTCAATTAAAATTTCTGAATTTGTTTTTGAAAATCTTTAAAATCTATTTCTAAGGTTTTTAGATTTGTATGAATATGGCAGCCCGGGATTTCTTTTTTTGCACCTCTGAATACTACTGGTCTAAGAAGAGAGTCATCGGGGTAATCCCATATTTCATGGCTGTTTTCGGTTCTTTTGTAACTCAAGTCCTAAAGACTTTAACCATTTTTTCCACTTTGCAGTTTGTACTGGTTTTATACCCATAAAAAAAATTAAAATACAGGAATAGCGATTCGCTCATTATATATTTGAGGACTCTTTTTAATAAGTCTTCTGTTTTCCTGAATCGAAAGATGAGGTTTGTTATAAAATGGTTTTGGTTTTTGTTGGAGCTGCCATGCCAATTTAAGTAAACACCTCTCTAAGGTTCCTTTTCTTTCTGTTTCAGCCAAAAATATTTGCATTGCTTCTTCAAAC
>JBBSSE010000392.1:0-3557 GCA_038242375.1 Chitinophagales bacterium | reverse complement strand
TTTATAGATCACAGAATCACTGGTATATAAAATAACCTGGCGGCCATACGTTTTCAAATTAGCTAAACGGGTTTCTGCAAGAGGAAGGCTGTAATATTCGTTCACAACGGCTTTAAAAGTAAAGCCATCTGAAGAGGGAGGTGCAATTACTGCATTTGTAATAGGTGCGGTATTATTTACAGAATCCCCTTCCATTGCCGGAATAGAATTCGTATCGGTTGGATAAGTAGCCTGGGTAACATTGGCCGGTTCAGTTTCAGAATTGAATGCATATTTCCAAACTGCCCATGCAATCAATCCTACTATGAGGATACTTATCGCAACCATAACTGTTTTTCCAACCTGGTTTTTTGTTTCTCGCTGATAATCCTTAAACATGTTTTCATCATGCTCTTCCGCCCCGTCATCCTCTATTTTAGCTTTGTTTGTTTCCAACCGATCAGCTATGTGCATGCCGCTTTTAAAAATAAGATCGCCGGAATTTGTTTTTTCAATGGTACCGATATTTGGAAGGATAAATGGATTTCCAATATTCAGAAACTGGCGCCCAAGCATGAGATACGAATCAAGATCTGCTGAAGCAAGCGGATGTATCTTTCCGGTTTGTTCTGTGATATACTCTACTAAAACCGGATCTTCCTGCACCTTTGAATCATGTGTAAAAGAAATAGATCCTTCCGGTATAATAATAGGGCGGTTTGGGTCTGCAGTTTCGGGTAGTGTCCCTTCTAATATAAAATATCCTATTCCCTGGAGTGATAGTTTTTTGTACTTTAATAAGTAATGGATTAATACTTGTTCGATTTTCAAGGTTTCATTTTTAATGAAAGCAAACCTAACTTTTTTTAACCGGATTCCAAAAAAAGGGTTTGTTATATAGATCAGAAATTTTTTTGAAGAATATTAGTTGGTAGATTTGCAATATGATTACTGAAAATGAAAAAGAATTCATGAACTGGTGGGAAGAGAACAGCGAGAAGGAAAGAAAGATCGGACATAAATTGTTGTACGGATCTCCCTGGGGCCTCATTTTTGCCCTGCCTGTTTTGCTGGCTGTTATATTTAATGACTGGTATAAAAACATGATCGCAATCTCAAAAGGTCAAATAATTATTATCTCCGTGACCGTTTTGGCCATTGCCTTATTTTACGCTTTTTTCAAAATGCAGGTTAAATGGGAGCAAAATGACCAACATTATAAAGAGTTAAAATTAAAAGAGAAAAAAAGTGATGCAGCGCTTTTATAATTTTTATACTCTTTATTTGCAGACCGAATAATTTTCTCTCATTATTTAGAACAGACTAACTATGCATATATAAGAGATTTATGCATTTAGAATGGCTGATTCTTTAAAAAATTTACACCCGAATGAAAAAGTTTTTAGCAACAGCAGTTATTGCTGTTTTTGTTTTAAGTAGTTGTTTAAAACAGGATTCCAAATGTGGTTATCAGGATTCTTCTGTAACTGCTCCTGCAAATGAAATTCAAAATCTTGAAGATTCCCTGGCAAAATATGGTATCAGTGGTGCACAGGTAAGCCCATCGGGATTTATGTACAAAATAAAAAACCAGGGTTCCGGTGCAAGTGTAACCAATCTTTGTTCTGCAATAACGGTAAATTATAAAGGAATGTTTTTTAATGGTACCGGCTTTGATTCATCAATCGTGGGAGCACCTACACAATTTGAATTGGGCGGCGTAATTCTTGGCTGGCAAAAAGGAATTCCGTTAATCAACCTGGGTGGAAAAATTGACTTGTATATACCACCAACACTTGGTTACGGCTCCGAAGCCATAAAGGATAGGCAAACTGGTAAAGTGATCATACCCGGCAGTTCATACCTTGTTTTTGAAGTAGAGGTTTTAAGAATTGATTAAGGATAGCAGGAAGTAAAATTAGTTTCCGACCAATTAAATTCTCTGGAAACAAGGATCTCTTCCGGTTTGTTTATATAATGCAAGGGTTCACTTTTAGGGATTATCTTTGTGCCATATAAACTACGCTATGAATCACGAAGCTATCTCGGTATTTGATATGTTTAAAATAGGAGTGGGACCTTCCAGCAGCCATACACTTGGCCCCTGGAAGGCTGCCACTCTTTTTTTATTTTCCCTTCGGAAGAAAAACTTACTGAATGAAGTCAAGGGTATTAAGGTATTATTATACGGTTCTCTTGCAAAAACCGGGATTGGACATGGCACCGACATAGCCGTTCAATTAGGTTTGGCAGGCGATGATCCTGTCACTTTTGATGTGGATCTGATCGGTAGCAAAATCAAAAATATAAAGGATTCTAAAAGGCTCAATCTGGCTGCTGAATACGAAGTTGATTTTGATCCGATAAAGGATATTGAGTTTTTGATAACGCAATCATTGCCTTATCATCCAAATGCACTTTCTTTTATCGCCGAATTAAAGAATGGCGAAAATATTACAGAAACATACTACTCCATAGGCGGAGGATTTGTAGAGCAGGAGGGAGCTGGAATACAGAATGCTCATTCTTCCACCACTTTACCATTTCCAATAAATGATGCACAAGACTTACTTCATTGGTGTATGAAAACCGGTCTTAGTTTACATGAGGTAGTCATGGAAAATGAAAATGCCTGGCGATCAGAAGAAGAAACAAGAGAAGGATTGCTCAACATTTGGCGGGTAATGAAAGAATGTCTTTACAAAGGATGCCACACAGAAGGAATTCTTCCGGGCGGATTACAGGTAAAACGAAGAGCTGCCGCAACGAATAAAAAGCTTTTAACCGGAAAAGCATATCACGACTTTCCAACCTGGATAGAAGCGATCAAAGGTGGTGGCCACGATTTCAAATATATTCTTGATTGGGTCAGTTGTTTTGCCCTCGCGATAAACGAAGAAAATGCTGCTTTTGGAAGAGTCGTAACTGCTCCCACAAACGGAGCTGCCGGAGTTATTCCGGCAGTGCTGGCTTATTACATTATTTTTTGTGATGGAAATGAGGATGAAAGAATCATCAACTTTTTATTGACTGCTTCAGAAGTTGGAAGTATGTTCAAGAAAGGAGCGACCATTTCTGCCGCTATGGGCGGTTGCCAGGCGGAAATAGGCGTTTCATCTTCCATGGCGGCTGCAGCCCTTACTGAATGTATGGGTGGAACACAAAGACAGTCGTTAATGGCGGCAGAAATAGCCATGGAGCATCATCTCGGCATGACCTGCGATCCCATAAGAGGATTGGTTCAAATTCCATGTATTGAGAGAAATACGATGGGAGCTATCAAAGCCATTACTGCTTGTCAGCTTGCACTACAAAGCGCTCCTGATTTTGCAAAAGTGAGTCTCGATAATGTGATTGCCACGATGTGGAATACTGCCCAGGATATGAATAGCAAATACAAGGAAACCGCTGATGGCGGGCTGGCAGTGAATGTACCGTTGGGATTGAGTGAGTGTTGAAAACCAGTTTGGAGTTTTTAGTTTGGAGTTCAGAGTTCAGAGTTCGAAGTTCGAAGTTTGTAGTACATCAAATAATTCACAGCTTGTGTTTTGAGCAGAATAAATTGAAGATATATAGGA
>JBBSSE010000391.1:0-3565 GCA_038242375.1 Chitinophagales bacterium | reverse complement strand
TTTTGAAAGATTTTCCTGAACTTAAAAAAGATGATATTTTGGCATGTCTGGCATATGCTGCGGATGCTGAAAGGAAAATCAAGGTGGCTGTCTGATTAATAATAAGACTTCCGTTGTAAGTATTAACTTCATTATAAAATATAGAATTTCAAATTGAAACTAATCATTGATGAAAATCTTTCACGATTTTTACTTTCAACAATAAGAATTTATTTTCCTGAAAGTGTCCATGTGGCTGATCAAAATCTATTAAATGTTTTTGATCGGGAAATATGGGATTTTGCAAAAGAGAAAGGATATTGTATTTTAACCAAAGACTGGGATTATAAATTTTTGAGTATGACTTATGGATGTCCTCCAAAAGTGATACACTTAAATTGAGGAAATAAAACTAGCTTCTTTACTGAATTAATTCAAAATAAAACTGAAGCTATAAAATCTTTTTTATCGGATCCTGACGATTGTTATTTGGAAATTGAATGACAATCATCACTCCACCTTCATATCAAAAGCCGTTTTTGCAGCCTCAGCCGCCTTTTCATTTCCTAAATAATTCCAGTTTATTCCGTTAATATATTTCTTAAATACCCTTGTCATATCGGCCGGGGTTGTTTTTTGAATCTTACCAATAAACTCTTCATCCATTTTCCAATTGCCCAAAATATCAGCTTGCCCAAGAGAGGTTGCCATTCTATCTGTGCTCTCTTCCTTCATATAATTTGATGTGATAAAAAGATTCCGGATATCATTAAATTCCTTCTGCGAAAAGCCATCTGATTTTAACCTGTTCACTTCATTCACTATTACTTCTACGGATGCTTTAGGATCAGTAGTGCTCACATACATATAGCTATAAGGCATTTGAAGTTGAAGGGAGACGGCATAAGGGGCATAGGATAGGTTTCTATTTGTCCGTATTTCTGTAAAAAGGTTGCCACTGAAGGCTGCGATTGCCAGCCGACCAGGTGCATAATCGTTTGAAGTAAACAGCGGAGCATTTACGATTCCCATGATATAATTTGTTGCCAACTTACGTGGTTCGATATTCAACGAATTTGATGTTATTTGGGGAGTTTGGTATTTATATTCCATGTACGTTTTAGAAGGAAGGTCTTTAAAAGCTTTTTGAATCTTTGCAGTTATATCCTGTTTTGATATTTTTCCAACCACAACTATTAACATCCGTTTTTTGTTTAATAATGTGTTGAAGTAATAATCTTTTACCTCCTTTGCAGAAATGGCACTGACTGTATTCATTTCACCCATCGGGTCGGTTGCGTAAGGAGTTCCTTTGAATGAATTCTCAATCCCCATTTTTGATAATTTGCTGTCCGGATCTGCATCCGCATTTTTTAGCTGTGCCAATATTTTCTGTTTAAAAAGTTCATAATCCTTCTCATTGAATGCCGGATTTTTTACCGCAGAACTCAGGAGGTCCCAGCCTTCATTAAAGTATTTACTGATGCAGTTTAGGCTGATCATTCCATAATCGTAGGTGGAATTTCCTGCTACAAAAATCCCATATTTATCCGCTTTATCTTTAAAAGCATCTGTTGAGTATGATTCAGTGCCACATTCTGTTGCGCCGGCAAGGGCAAGGGTTTCAATACCTGCTTTTTCTGCAGGGTAATTGGTAACGCCACCTTTGTAATAGACGCTGACATTAATAATTTCTTTAACCGTTGGCTTCATGATAACCGAAATGCCCTCCACTTCAAATTTTTCTGCTTTCTGGGCGAAGGTGGAATAACTAAATAATATTGTAATAATTATTAGGAACGGAATATTTAAACGTTTCATAATGATTTTTTTAAAAGTAAATTAATTGGCTTTGAAAAAAGTTTCGGGCTTCATTTGCTGATCCATTTGCGGACTTACCAAAAGCCCGGCGGCGTATGGATTTTCTTTAATGTACTTCCGTACATAATCCTGAATATCTGCACGGGTAACTTTTTTCAGGTTTTTGATGTAATCAAAGTAATAGTCCAGGGAAGCAGAACACCACCAAAAAGAAACGGTGTGCACATAATTGGAAGTAATTTCCTTTCCTCTGATATCATTTATTTCCAATTGGTTTTTAGCGGTTTTCAATTGTTCATCTGTAAAATAATCATCACTATCCATCAGGTTTATCTGGTTCTTCATTTCTTCAAAACACTCTTTTACCTTGGCTGGATTAGGCACAGCAAGGAAGGAGATAGGTCCTACATATTTTTGAGTGAGATAATTGAATTGCATCTGTAAAGCAAGTCCCGATTCTAACAAGGATTTGCTCAGTTTTGATGAGTTTTGACTTAAAATAAATGAAAAAACATCCGCGGCATAGGTGGCCTTAATGTCATGGCGTGTGTCTGGCCCCATCCAGTTAAACAGGATCATTGGGATTTTCGCATTTTCGGATTGAACAATAAAATAGTCTGATTTTTCCAATGGCTTAAATTCCGGGATCGGATATTTTACAAAGGGATCGAATCCGGAGGATTTCCAACTGCCCATTATATTTTCCACTTGTTTAAAAACATCCTCATGGTTCACATCACCGGCTACAGTCAGCAGCGAATTATTGGGCCAGTAATATTTATTTTTGATCTCCTCCATTTTAGCGGGGGTCGCTGTAAGGATAACCTCATGATTGCCGATTACATTTTTTCTGCTATACAAATCGCCCCATAAGTGATGATTCATTGTATCGAATAAAGCGAAAAAGGGATTGGATTCCTGTCTTTGAAATTCACCATCTACCACCACATTCTCCTTTCTCATTTCAGTAGTATCAAATTTGGGGAATTGAATGGCCGAATTCATAAACTGCAATCCTTTTGTCAAATTAAATTTTGGAAGGGTGAAAAAATAATTGACTCTTTCTGTGTTGGTTGTACCGTTAAATGAGATACCCAGTTCTTTTATTCTATCTAAAAAAGCTTGCTGGTTCGGATAATCTTTATTGGCTTTAAAGAACATATGTTCATATAAATGGCTAAGTCCATTGAATTCCGGAGACTCCGTATAAGATCCGTTTTTGGTAGCAATCTCAATAGTGGCAAGCGGCACGCTATGATC
Source organism: Chitinophagales bacterium (assembly GCA_038242375.1). Lineage (GTDB taxonomy): Bacteria > Bacteroidota > Bacteroidia > Chitinophagales > Chitinophagaceae > Ginsengibacter. Next base: position 505 of record JBBSSE010000391.1, on the reverse strand, counting down.
TTCGATAACAAGAACCTGCAAACCATTAGGAAGGGTTTTTAAGAAAAAGTTGGAAGGCAGAGAAGATTGTGAATAGCCGGTAATTGTAAAAATCACTACCAACAGCAAAAAAGAAATTTTCTGATGCATAATTTTGTTTTAAAAAATGAAACAAACGAGCCTCATTTAGCAGCAGAATCTTTTCAGGGGAATGGATGGATAGGAGAGAAGAAACAAATAAATTCTATTAATCGAAATTAATTATTACGGATATAAAGATAAATGTTTTTATTATTTATTTTAAAAAATATCTTGTAACCCTAAATGTTGGATGCTGATTATTTTGACCTGGAGTATTTACTTCGTGATCATTTTTTATGAGATTAAATCACTTTCAAAAGTCTTTTTATTTTAAAAAAATATCGCCGGATTAATTTAATCCTACTTCTTCTTTTTATACTCCCTGATCGTTTTTTCTATTGTTCCCAATAAGGATTTCTCCCCTTCAACATCCTGGGTTAACTCC
>JBBSSE010000390.1:0-3576 GCA_038242375.1 Chitinophagales bacterium | reverse complement strand
TGCTCGTAGAGGCAGGATGCAATGTGAATATTGCGGATAAAGATGGAGTGAGCCCGCTTGCGCATGCAAAAAAGAGGTCTATGGACTAGGTTGTAAAAATATTAATTGACGTAGGTGCGCGGTAATAATTGATAAGCCGCAGTGGGTAGGAAGATTCCCGGAATGAATATAAACAAGCCTATTTGATGCAAAAAAAATTACATTAATTCTGCTCAATATCATTTTAGGATTCTTGAAAAATCTGGCCAAATCCCTGGTGTGTTTTACGCGCATGGAATGGAAAAATAAAACGTGGATCCTTTTCCGATCTCACTCTCTGCCCATAATTTACCACCGTGCGCTTTAATGATCTCTGAGGAAATATATAATCCAACGCCGGAGCCGGCAAAGGAACTTGCGGAACCGCTCACCCGGTAAAAACGCTGGAAAATATTCTCAATATCTTTTTCCGGAATTCCAACACCGTTATCTGAAACCCGGAAGAGTAAATTGTCTTCTGTTTTTTCAATTTTTACATTGATATCACCCGGTTCGGTCATGTATTTTATAGCATTGCTAACGAGGTTTACGATCACCTGTTCGATCTTGTAATGGTCTGCTGATACGGCGATGCCGGGATTACTTGTATATAAGATCCGGTGGGTGAGTGTTGTTTGTTGCATATTTGCCGCCACTTCTTTTACCAAAAGATTTGCGTCAAAAGTGGAAATATTTAGTATCAGTTTACCGGCTTGTATTTTTGAAACTTCAAACAGATTCCCAATAAGGTTCGATAGTTTCAGCATTTGTTTGAGTGTCTTATCTACAAACGCGCTATGTGTATCGCCTTCTAAAAGCAATTTTAGTATTTGTAAATTAGCCAGTATCACCGTTACGGGTGTTTTCAGTTCATGACTGGCCATCACCATGAATTCATCCTTGTGTTGATTTAATTCCTTTAATCTTTCGGTATATAATTCCTGTTGCTTTTCTGCTTCTTTTTTGGAGGAAATATCTCTTGCGGTTTTAGAAGCGCCGATAATAATTCCTTTATGGTCTTTAATAGGAGATACCGTTACCGAAATATTCTTTTTGGTTCCATCTTTGGTGACTCTTTCTGTTTCAAAATGATCAACTTTATTGCCTTTCCGGATATTTTCTATGATCCCTGTTTCCTCTTCAAATCTTTCCGGGGGAATGATGATGGAAATATGTTTTCCGATAACTTCTTCCTCTGAAAATCCAAACATGTTTGTCGCCGATTGATTCCAACTGGTGATAATGCCATCCACAGTTTTGCTAATGATGGCGTCATCGGATGAATCCACAATAGCTGCCAATATTGCCTGTTTTACCTCTATTTCTTTTTTAAAGGAAATGTTCCGTAATATCTTGGAAATGCCGGTTACCTGGCCATTTTTTGCTTTTATAGGTGAAACAGAAAGCCCAACATTTTTTTCAGTCCCATCTTTTGCTATGCGGACAGTTTCAAAATGATCTATTTTTTGTCCGGCCCTGATATGGCCGATGATGAAGTTTTCTTCATTCATACGATCGGGAGGAATGATGATTGAAATATGTTTTCCGATGACCTCCTTTTCTGTATAGCCAAACATTCTTTCAGCCGCCGGATTCCAACTTGTGATCATGCCGTCAAGCGTTTTACTGATAATACCATCATCTGATGAATTGACAATAGCCTCGATAATTGTTTCCTTTTCTTCAAGAGCGTTTTCTTCTGAAACGTTTTGAAGGGTGTTAAGTACGGAAATATCAGATTTCATCATTCTAAATTATGCTTAAAAAAGTTGAAAATAAATAAAATAATTTGTTCAAAAGATGATATAAATTAATTCTATGTCATTCATTCTTGACCGGAATACTCCATAAATTTTGGTTAGGTAAAACAAATTTTAAACCAAAAAGATAAAAATGCCTGCCTGAATTATAAAAAATAGCTTCTTCGAAAACAATGATTTTAGATAGAGGAGTTAGGTTGATTTTTTCATCTGTTTCTTAGAAGGGTTTTTATTTTTAACGGTCAATATTTAAAATATTATTGAACTTACTTTTGCAGATTAATTTTTATAAAATGACATCAATTATAAGAGCTACAGAAGATGATTCACTTTGTCTTTCCGAACTTTCCAAACAAACGCTCATTGAATCACATGGAAAAAGTGCCCCGAAGGAGGATATGGATCAATACATCGCACTAAAATATAATGAAGAAACGATAAAAACAGAATTAAGAGATCCCACAAATATTTATCATCTTTTATATTATAATCAAGAGTTAGTGGGCTTTTCAAAAATAATTATGAACGTGCCTTATAAAGAGGGAGTTGATAAAAATATGACCAAACTGGATCGTATTTTTCTTCTAAAAAAAATGTACGGTTTGAAACTTGGTAAAGAGCTTTTGACCTTTAATCTCAATTTTATGAAACACCATCATCAAACGGGTGTTTGGCTTTTTGCCTGGACGGAAAATGAACGGGCTATAAAGTTTTATAAAAGAAATGGATTTGAAATTGTTGGCAGCCACGATTTTAAAATTTCAGAAAATCATACAAATCCAAATCATCAAATGTTCCTGGATTTTTCAAAGGAATAATCAAACTTAAGTGATGTGGTTATATTAAGATAGATTTTATTCCCGGAATGACAGACGTTTATTGCCTGATAAAAATTGAATAAAAGTTCAGTGAAAACTAAATAGGGCTGCACCCTATTTTGGTATATTACGCCCTTTCAGCTCATTGCTCACAGCTTCAAATTCTCCTTCACAACATCCCAATAATCTTTTCCATATCCCACGAAAATCTCGGCTCCTGCGGGAATGTTTTTGATGGCATCAATAAATACTTTTCCATCCTCTTTTGTATAAACAGAATTATTGGAAATGCCTTTTATTTTCTGTAATCCTTGCGCGTCATTTGCATAACGTGCAAGGGCTTTAATATAGGTTTTGGCATCAATTACCCGATTGCGATTGATAAAAAAAACATAGCCGTTAAAAACGCCTGCATCTGTTACCTCTTTCCAGGTACAGATCCTCCCTTTGTATTCAACGATCCGTTCTCCTTTATTGATCGCTTCACTTGTAAATAAACCTCTGCCCGCACCGGGAATATTCGATTGGCTGATGTAAAGCATTTTTGTTTTCGAAGCCATTTTTTATGAAATAATTGAATGGTATTTTAAAAATTCACACAATATAGAAACATTGCTTTATACCGGTAAAAGATTTAATGAAAACAAAAATCAATCCATAGAATTCATACTGTTTAAAAGCAAAAAAATGCGCCATTCTATTGAGAAAATAGCGCATTTTTTTGCTTATAGCTGATACCTGATAGCTGATACCTGATACCTTACACTAATCCAAACCCCCCTTCCGTGTCGGAGATTTCACTTCCGGCCAGGTAGCCTGTTTACCGGTTCTTGGATTGGTAGGCATTACTGCTTTTTCTTTAGAAGTTGTTTCCGGATCCTCACTCGCTGCATAAGCAAGAATTGCGGTCAGGATCGCATTGTTACGTACATCATCAAAAACAATCTTATCGTAAGTGTCCAGGTTGGTATGCCAGGTAT
>JBBSSE010000389.1:0-3601 GCA_038242375.1 Chitinophagales bacterium | reverse complement strand
TATTTCTCCCACAGATCCCACTCATATATTAGAAATGAATGCCACAGGTTTGGCGTATTGGTGGGATTGGGCCACTCAGCTAACAGCAAGTTATTACCATTCTATCAATCCTAATTTAAAAATAGGAGCTACCTTTTATACATACATCATCGGTATAGATGTGGACGGTGCAGGAATTATGGGAAGTATTTCCATTCCATTTGGAAAAAAGAGGATCAGGTAGTTAGGATGTATTAGTCAGTTTCTTCAAAATAGCGGCTTGATTGCATTATCAGCCGCTATTTTTAAACCCTCAATTCCTTCCATTTATAAGATACACACGTTTTGAAAACACTATATCAATTTTCTTTGTTGACTTCCCTTTCCATACTGGCATCTCTATACACTTACGGGCCGAAAAATCACTCAATTTTGAAATGGGAAGCCCAATAAACAAGAAGAAGATTTTATCTCATTGACGGATATTGCCAAAGTTAAAAACCCGGATGAGCCAAAAGATCTGGTTAAAAACTGGTTTCGTAACAGAATTACCATAGAATTTTTAGGCTTATGGGAACGAATTCATAACCCAGATTTTAAAGGGGTCGAATTCGACCCCTATAAAATTAAACATCTTTAAAAAACATGGCAAAAAAAACAAAAAGACAAGTTGCTAAAATACAAAGATAGCAATCGGACTGATTACATTATTCAAAACCTGGCTGCGAAGCAGAAATACTATTGAACTATTGGGATTATGGGATACGTTAAATAATCCGGGTTTTAAACCCATCGAATTCGATGGGTTTAAAAAATTGGCAGGGTTAAATAGTTTCACTCTTACATCCAAACAATGGATAAATATGGTTTTTATCACCAAAATGCAACAACTTTGTAATCATAATTAAATCGTATAAACATGGAAATTCCAGTCATACAAATTGGGAATTCAAGGGTAATACGGCTAAGCAAAACTTTGATTGAAAAGTATAATATTTCAGGTTGAGCTCATTATGGAAAAAGACCACATCATAATAAAACCCAAAGTTGCTCCAAGGAAAGGTTGGGAAGAAGCATTTAAAAAAATACACGAAAATAAAGATGATCAGTTGATTATACCAGATTTCTTTGAAGATGAAAATCTTGAGGAATGGAGTTAAAACAATATTTAATTGTGCTGGCAAATCTTAATCTTACTATAGGCAGTGAAATGAAAAAGCCAAGACCATGTGTAATTCTATCACCAGATGAAATGAATAAGCACCTACAGACTATCATTGTTGCACCCATGACCAGCACGATCAGGGCTTATCCCAGCCGGGTGGAAATAAAGCATAAAAAAACAAGTGGCTGGATAGTACTAGACCAAATCAGAACTGTTGACCGCCTACGAATTATCAAGATATTGGACACTTTATCAGATGGCGAAATTAGTAAAATAAAAGCTGTAATTAAAGAAACCTATGTGGATTGAAATAAGGAATACGCTTTGAGCATTCTTTATTTTATCAAGATTTAAAAAGAGTTTCCTGATACAAAAGTTTCACCAATTTGAACTAAAAAAATCTACCGGATGAGCGGAAAATGAGGAATCTTCAAATAAAAAAAATGAATACTAAAACTATGAATTCCCATTTCCATTTTTCCAAAAGATTTCGGTCTGCTTTCAAAAAAATTCATCAGGCAAAAAAATTTATTTTTTAATTTTAAAAGTTTCACTATTATATTTGCATTCAGGAAAAATGAACTATTCTAATAACATATCCCTTTTTACCCAATTACATTTAGCTATGAATGTATGCTTTCGTTGTATGCCGTAAGGCATCTATATTTAATTTACCTTCTATAAGGTCTCCGCAATTTTTATTCTCACTTCTTTTTATTCACACACTTAATATATTTTACTATGAGTAATCTTCGTTTTGAAACATTACAACAACACGCCGGACAAGAAGCCGATCCAACAACGGGTTCACGCGCAGTTCCCATATATCAGACCACTTCTTTTAATTTCAAAAACTCCGAACATGGCGCTAATTTATTCGCCCTGAAAGAATTTGGAAATATCTACACACGCATCATGAATCCAACAACGGATGTGTTTGAAAAAAGAGTCGCTGCTCTTGAAGGCGGTGTTGCGGCCGTAGCAGTGGCATCCGGCATGGCAGCACAATTTATTGCTTTGTCAAACATCCTGGAATCAGGTGAGAATTTTGTAACCAGCTCTTATTTATATGGAGGTTCTTACAATCAATTTAAAGTATCTTTTAAGCGCTTAGGCATAGAAGCACGATTCGCAAACGGAGATAATGCAGAAAGCATCGAAAGCCTTATTGATGATAAAACAAAAGCGATCTATGTAGAAACAATTGGCAACCCTGATTTCAGTATTCCTGATTTTGAGAAAATTGCCGTTGTTGCGAAAAAACATGATCTACCATTAATTGTGGACAATACTTTTGGTGCTTGCGGATATCTTTTCCGTCCATTGGAACATGGTGCGCACGTAGTAGTACAGGCAGCTACAAAATGGATTGGCGGGCACGGTACCAGCATTGGCGGAGTGATCGTAGATGGTGGTAATTATAATTGGGGTAACGGAAAATTCCGTGTTTTTTCTGAACCATCTGAAGGATATCATGGCATGGTATTCAATGATGTTTTTGGAAGCAAAGGACCATTCGGAAATATCCAGTTTGCAATACGCGCACGTGTGGAAGGTTTGAGAGATTTCGGGCCGGCCCTCTCTCCTTTTAATTCTTTTTTATTACTCCAGGGGTTAGAGACTTTATCGCTTAGAATGGAACGTCATATAGAAAATACACAGGCGATTGCGGAGTGGCTGGAGCAGCATCCGCAAGTAGAACTGGTAAAATATCCGGGATTAAAAAATAGTCCTCACAATGCCAATGCGCAAAAATATCTTTCAAAAGGAGCAGGAGCAGTTTTGTCTTTTGAGTTGAAAGGAGGAAAAGAAAAAGCGACTCAATTTGTTGACCATTTGAAAATGATCAGCCACCTGGCGAATGTGGGCGATACAAAAACACTCATCATTCAGCCGGCTGCTACAACTCATCAGCAGCTTAGCGATGACGCACAACTTGCGGCAGGAGTTACGCCGTCTTCTTTACGTCTTTCTGTAGGAATCGAACATATTGAAGATATCAAAGCAGATCTGGAACAGGCATTTGCGGCGGTATACGCATAAACTTTACAAAAGTCTTCCCTTTGCAGGGAAGGCTTTATTTTTGCATCTCATTATAATCTAAGCATCTGACTTGAGACAATCTATTTTTCAAAATAATCATCCTCTTCAATTAGAAAGCGGCGTAGAGTTACCCTCGTTCCATTTATCTTATACGACCTACGGAGAATTAAATGCCCGTAAAGATAATGTAGTGTGGATCTTTCATGCACTCACAGCCAATAGTAAGCCGCACGAATGGTGGCCAGGACTTGTCGGAGAAGGAAAATTATTTAATCCCGAAAAATATTTTATTGTTTGTGTCAACATGCCCGGAAGTTGTTATGGAAGTACTGGACCACTGGAAATAAATCCCAAAACCGGCGAGAAATATTTTCATAACTTTCCCTTTTTTACTACACGGGATATGATCCGTTC
>JBBSSE010000388.1:0-3606 GCA_038242375.1 Chitinophagales bacterium | reverse complement strand
TTAAATAATATTATTCGCATAAAGATTTATCAAGGTATAAAATTAAAAAATGGAATATTTTAATAATCATAAGAAACTATTTTTAACTGCTGTAGGTTTATTTATAGGCCTTACTATCCTGGTAGCAATTTTACCTGCCTTGCATAATCAGACATATAATGCACCTCTTCCCGGAGCGAAAGCAATGACAGCAATGGAGACAAAGGGGAAAGCCATATATATTGCCGAAGGTTGTGTGGGATGTCATACGCAACAGGTCAGAAGTCTGGAAATGGATAAACAATTTGGCAGCCGTCCAAGTGTAGCAGCAGATTATGCCGCCAACAGGCGTATTGATATTTGGAGAAATACTGCTACCTTAATGGGCACAGAAAGAACCGGTCCGGATTTAATAAATATCGGCAACAGGCAACCAAGTGAAGATTGGCAATTGATGCATTTGTACCAACCGAGATCTGTTGTGAAGGAATCCATTATGCCTTCTTACAGATGGCTGTTTGAATATAAAGAAACGCCCGGTGCAAAGGATAAAGTTGTGAATGTTCCGGTAGAATTTATGGAAGGACGAAAAGGAAAGATTGTTGCCCGGCCGGAAGCAATGCAATTGGTTGCTTATCTGCTAAGTTTGAAACAAATTCCCTTACCTGACGGAACTCCTTCACCGGAGTTTTTGTATAAGCGTGCACAGAAAGCGGCGGCTGGCGGAGGAGAAAGTGGCGGAGGAGCAGTTGAGTTAGATGGTGCATCTCTTTACACGGCTACCTGTCAGGCCTGCCACCAGGCAAATGGCGAAGGTTTAATGGGGGCGTTCCCTTCATTAAAAGGCAGTAAAATAGTTCTGGATGATAATCCTGAAATTTATGTAGATATTATCATGAATGGATACACAGCCCGGGAAAATGAAGGGTATCCGGCAATGCCGCCAATAGGTACAACGAGCAACCTGACACCTGAAGAGGTTACAGCTATCATGAATCATGAGAGAACAAGTTGGGGGAATAATGCTAAAAAAGTTACGGTAGCGCAAATCAAAGAGTTGATGGATGCTGTTAAGAAATAATTTTAAAAAATTGATCACATTTAAATAGAATTGCCATGAAGAAAATATTGATCATCCTTCCTTTATTAATGGTTGCTTTTAACACTTGGGCTTGTCCCGCGTGTGAAAAACAGCAACCAATGTTTTTGAAAGGAGTCGCTCATGGAGCAGGGCCAACCAGTAATTGGGATTATGTCTATGTCATTATGATTACCCTGGTCGCTTTGTTAACCTTGTTTTATGCTATAAAATGGATTGTAAAACCAGGAGAAAAGAATGCTGATCACATTAAAAGAACTGTATTAAACTTTAATTAATATGCCCGACAGAAGCTCCATTATTATTTTTTTAGATGATGAAAAACAACCACTTGGTTCTTTTAAATCACCCATTAATTTTGAACTCGACACCCGGAAACTGGTAGATGGGCAGCACAATTTGCGCATCGTAAGTAAAGATCCTCAAGGAAAAGAAGGTATCCGGATCGTGCCCTTTACAGTTCGAAACGGACCGGATATTTCCATAGAAGGAATTTCAGAAAACCAGGTGGTAGATGGAGTTATTCCCGTAATGATCAATGCTTACGGTAAGGGTGATTCAAAGATATTTTTAATTGAAGGAAGTGAAGTGCCACGTAGTATTCCCGGTTGGGTTTGGATCGGCCACATCATTATTTTGGGCTGGGCCATCTATTATTTAATCACACAATTTTTTCAACCTTGGTAAAAAAACAACACGATATTATTCAACTTGATGATGTTGTAATCCTGGTCAATACTTTTTATGATAAAGTGCGGGAGGATATATTAATAGGACCAATTTTTAATGATCACATTCAGGACAGATGGCCGGAACACCTTGGGAAGATGTACCGGTTTTGGCAAACTGTATTGATCGGACCACATACGTATTTCGGGAGCCCTTTTCCACCACATTCCAGGCTACCCGTTGAGAAAGTTCATTTCGACAGATGGATGGAATTATTTACCGGAACCATAGATGAATTATTTGAAGGAAAAATAGCAGATGAAGCTAAATGGCGCGCAGGTAAAATGGCCGAAATGTTTCAAATTAAAATTGCTCACTATAAAAACAGCCTAAGCGGAGGATTGGTTTAGGAGAACGAATTACGAATTACGATTTGGGATTTACGATAAGAAGAATGAATTCATTTGGGTTTGGAGAATTATTTTCTAAAAAGAAGTTAGATTATATCGTCCACTGATCATGTACGACTCCCACGAGATAATACTTTCCGGAATCTTTTTTGAAAACAAGTCTTATCGCTGACCAGGCCATTTCATGCGATCCCGGATCAAAGCTTTCATAAAAATGCGCATCGGGATAAATTTTCTCCAGGTTATTTAGAGAATTCCCGCTTCCAATCATTTTATCTACGGCTGATTTTTCAACATTTAAAAAGTCTGTGCTGTAAACAAATTTCTTCAAATAATCAGGAATTGTCAGAAGAATCGGGTCTCCCGTTCCATCGGAATAACCCCAGGTTAATTTTTTATTTGTCTTTATTCCTTCCCTGAATTTTTCCGCACTCAACCGCACATCGTTGATCGTATCTATAAATGCATATGGAGAAAATCGTACGCCTTCACGGGGATTAAAATATCCTGCGAAGGTTTCATAATCCTTGTTCCTAAGTGAAGTCAAAATTTCTTTTGATACTATTTTTATTAAAATTGTATCATCTTCCTGAACCGGTATTTCCGGTTTAGACTGAGTTGGAGTGCTGTCAAGGGTTTGAACGAGTCCGTTTTCTTTATTTTCTTCTGATGATTGATTTCCACCACAGGAAAAAAGGATCAGCGTTGTTGAAATGATTAGGAAAGATTTAAAATATTTCATTGACCGTTTTAAGTTTAAGAGGAACAGGGTGCCGTGTTTATTGTGACAGAGATCGTTTTTTCATTCTGACATCCATAACAAACAAATTTCATTCCGATCAACATAAAACAAAATGATGAATTAAACTTTCAATGTGGACATACCTCCATCTACATGCATGACTTGCCCTGTGATCCAGGAGGCTTTTTCCGATAAAAGAAATTCCGCCATATTAGCGATGTCCTCAGTAGTTCCAATTCTTTTTAAAGGATGCCGTAATGCATTTGCTTCCCTCTTTTGATCACTGTTTAAAAGTGTGGCAGCTAAAGGGGGTGTCCGTTAAAGATGGTGCTATGCAATTCACGCGTATTTTTGGTGAAAGTTCTGCTGCCAGAGCTTTAGTTAATCCTTCAATTGCTCCCTTAGACGCAGCTACCTGCGTATGAAAAGGTAATCCGGATTGTACAGCCACTGTTGAAAATAAAATGATAGAAGCATTATCTGCATTTTTCAATTTAGGTAACACCTGCTGAATCACTTTAACGGCGCCGGTTACCTGTAAATTAAAATCTGCAATAAAATCAGCTTTCGTAATCCGTGAAAAGGGACGAAGATTTATTGAGCCCGGACAATAGATAATTCCGTTCAGCTTTTCAGGTAAAAAATCAAGGTTCATTTCTTCATTCAGCACATTCAAATAGTGATATTGCACCTGGTTGTTTTCTGCC
>JBBSSE010000387.1:0-3607 GCA_038242375.1 Chitinophagales bacterium | reverse complement strand
CGAACCCGGATATTCACAGGTGTCTTACATGATTTTGCAAAGGCGAATAACAGCCCTGTTAAAAACTGGGAGCTTAATGAACCATCAACCGTAATTTCTTTAGGCTGCAAAGGTCCTTTGATTGTTAAGGGAAGTTTCCCCTGATTAGAGGTTATTTCCACGCCTAACTGCGGCAGATGCTCATCAAAGAAATTCATTGGCCTGGTGAGAATACTTCCTTCGCCAATAAATGTAATGTTGAAATTAAAAAGAGCTGCAATGGGTGCGAACATCCGCATAGACAAACCACTTTCCCCGCAATGCACATTCAGGTTCTTATCCGGAAAAGAAGAGGTAAAAATATCTTCAGAAGAGGTGATGACCAATTCATGCCCAACCTTCTTTACAGTGGCACCCAGTTGAGTAATAATGTTTAAAGCTGCCTGCTCATCATTACTATCGCCATAGCCACTTAATATAGTAGTTCCGGGAGTTAGAAGTGCCGCAGCGCAGGCTCTTTGCATGCTGCTTTTGGACGCAGGAATATTTTTTTTACCTGAAACTTTTGCAGGACTAATAGTTACAATCACTTAATTATTTATTTTAGTTTCCTTTCGGAAAACGTGTTTAAAAATTCAGAATAACCTTGAAAAATAGCGCTCAAAAAATTGAATTAAAGTTCATTGAAAATTGTTTTCAATTCATCCAACGGTATTTTCTTCACATCTCCTGAGCCTATTTTATTCAGCACCACAAAATCCATATTGCTACCTGATTTCTTCTTATCGCGAAGCAAAATATCCCAGGTTCTTTCCTTATCAAAATCAATAGAAACCGGCAGCCCATACTTTTCAAATAGTTTGATGATGCGTTCTGTTTCCTCCGGCGAAAACTTATTTACCTTTTCAGAAACTTTACAAGCTGCCACCATACCAATACTGATAGCGTATCCGTGCAAAAGTCCATGGATATTTTCAATGGCGTGCCCGAGCGTGTGACCAAAATTCAATAATTTCCGCGCACCGGTTTCCTTTTCATCGCCTGAAACAATGCTGTGTTTAATGTCAACATTTTTCTCTACAAGTTTACCCGTTGCTTCCAGGTCATTCATGAAATCTGCCAAGGATTTTTCTTCCAGGAAATGAAACAATTCAAGATCATGAATACAGGCATGTTTAATAATTTCAGCAAAGCCACTGCGCCATTCCTCTTCGGGCAGGGTTTTTAAGAAATTGAAATCGTACAATAAGAATTCCGGCTGGTTAATAGTCCCGACAAGATTTTTGTAAATGCCTACATCCACCCCATTTTTCCCCCCAATTGAGGCGTCCACCATGGCGAGGATCGTTGTTGGCACAAAGGCGAACTTTATGCCGCGCATATATACGGAAGCCACATAGCCCGAAAGATCTGTGACCACTCCACCCCCAACTCCTACCACAAACGAATGCCTGTCTGCGCCAAGTTCGATCATCTGATCAATGATACCATCAGCAGCCCGCTGGGTTTTATTTTTTTCTCCTGCAGGAATAACAATCGTTTTCCAACCTCCAAACTTTTCTTTATGCAGTGAAAAAACATGCTCATCTGTCACGAAAATGGTTGTTTCCACCTCAAGCTTTTCCTTAAGGATGGAAAAATCAGTCTGATAAAAGCAGTCAACAGTTTTGGTTGAAAAAACGTACTTCTTTGGATTTATTCCTGTACTAATCATTCATTATTTTATTTTGATGATTGATGCTTTCCATGTGAACAGCGTCGAAATATTTAGTGATGAAATCTTTACTTAAACCGAATTTTTCACCTTTATTAAATGCTTTTTCAAGAATCTCATTCCAACGATGCGTTTGCAATATAGTAATGTTATTTTCCTTTTTGTAGGCACCTATTTTGTCAGCAATTTTCATTCTTTGGCCAATTAGCTGAAGAAGTTCATCATCTACCTGGTTTATCTGTGCTCTCAAAACCGCAAGGGCATTCAGGAATTCTTCCGCTTCTGAATTTTCAACACGCCATTTCAGATCATCGAACATTTTAATCAAAACATCAGGAGTTATTTGCTGTTTTGCATCGCTCCATGCATTATCCGGATCCAAATGAGATTCAATCATCAAACCACCAAAATCAAGATCAATACTTTTTTGAGAAACGGATTGTAAACCTGTTCTGTTTCCGCAAATATGAGATGGATCACAGATCATCAGCATTTCCGGAAATCTACGCATCATTTCAATCGGCAAATGCCACATCGGTGCGTTCCTGTATTCTGTATTCCCATAACTGGAAAATCCACGATGAATCATACCTATATTTTGCATTCCTACTTTTTGAAGGCGCTCAATACCGCCGCTCCAAAGTTCCAGATCCGGATTAAGCGGATTTTTGATTAATACAGGAATATCTACTCCTCGAAGTGCGTCACAAATTTCCTGAACACTAAATGGATTAACCGTTGTTCTTGCACCAATCCATAAAATATCTACATCAAATTGTAAAGCATTTTCAACGTGTTTTGCAGTAGCTACTTCCACCGCGATTGGTAATCCCGTTACTTGTTTCGCCTGTGCCATCCACGGCAAACCTTTTACGCCGATTCCTTCAAACATTCCTGGCTTGGTACGTGGCTTCCATATTCCTGCACGAAGTACATCCACTTTCCCCGAATTAGCCAGGGCAACGGCCGTATTCATGACCTGTTCAGGAGATTCAGCACTACAAGGACCGCTGATCACAAGAGGACGCTTGTTCCAAATTTCCATAATTGATTCTTTCATAGTTTTTGTTTCTGTTTGCATGGTCAATAATTTTCCGATTTGATTTTTGAATGTTGAATAGTTATTTTAAAATTCTTTTTATTTTATTAGCATTTTCTATCAGTTCTGTCAGGTAGGTATAATTTTCCTTTTCGAGGCAGCTTTTAAATTTGCGTAGTTGTGAAATATGCTCGTTTAGAACATCCAGCACATTTTCCCTGTTCTGCTGAAAAATTGGCACCCACATAGATGCATTACTTTTTGCAAGCCGGACGGTACTTTCAAACCCACCACTGGCCATTTCAAAGATTGCGTCTTCTTCTTTCTCTTTTTCTAAAACTGTATTTGCAAGGGCGAAGGATGAAATGTGTGAAATATGGCTCACATACGCGGCATGCACATCGTGTGCTTTTGCCTGCATATGCACGACATTCATTCCTAAGGATTCAAAGATTTTTTCAGCCGTTTCAAAAGCATCCTCATCGCTTTTCTCCTCATCACATATTACAGCAGCATTTCCTTTGAAAGCGCCTTTCACAGCGGCTGCAGGACCGCTAAATTCTGTTCCCCACATTGGATGCGCTGCTACAAATCTTCCTCTTTTCGGACTTTTATTTGCCGCATCACTAATAACTCCTTTTGTAGAACCCAGGTCGATCACGATCTGGCGATCTACTTTTTCTAAAATTTCTTCGATCATTTTCCCTGCTAAATCTACCGGAATGGCAATAAAAATAATATCCGATTTTTTAATCGCTTCATCCAGCGGTAAAACCTCATCAACTAATTTTAATTCCAGGGCTTTTTGAGCATGAACAGGATTGCTTTCCACGCCAAAAATCTTTTCTGCAATGCCTAATTCGCTTAAAGCTATT
>JBBSSE010000386.1:0-3618 GCA_038242375.1 Chitinophagales bacterium | reverse complement strand
TACAAATTTTCAATATCCCCCATTAGAAGAGCCACACCTGCCTCGGCTATTTTTGCTTGGAGCAGCGCATTGTATAAGCGGTTCTTTACTGCATTATAGCTGATTTGAATTTGTCTCAATTCTACGGAGGTAATATTTAAGACACGATAGCGTTCCATTGCGATATTTATATTTTCAGTTGCCAGGATTAGATTTTCCTTTTCCAAATCTATCGCCTTTAAGGAATTGTAGAAATTAAGATACGCATTGTTTAAAGCTGTCGCAATTTTATTTTTTGTTTCTGCGATAGAAAGTTCCTGGTTTCTGATATCAATATCAGCTATTTGTAATTGTTTTTTTACCAGGCCGCCATTAAATATGGGGATACTTACGCCAACGGAACCGGATGGGCCATAAGATTGATTAAATAAAGTAAATCCAGCGCTGTTTCTGCTTTTGGCAAAATTGTAAAAACCGTTCAAATTGACTGTCGGAAGCCTGTTTGCATTAATTTCCTTTTTTACCTGCATTAATATGGCAAGGTCGCTGTTTGCTACCAGCACATCCGGATTTTGCATTTCAATTTTTGAATTGACTTCTGTTAGTGCTGGTAATGATTGCACGACTATCGTATCAATGACCTTGAAGCTTATTTGAGGTGTTCTTCCCATCAAATTGTTCAGGGATGATTTAGCGAGGGCGATTTCATTTTCCAGTGAAAGCAAATTAGATCTTTGTGCATTTAAATCCACTTCTGCCTCAAGAACTTCAAATTTGGCACCGGTTCCGATTTCATATTTCCGTTGCGCAAGATTAAAACGATCTCTATAAAGACTTATCTGCTCTTCAGATGCTTCTGATTGCTCATTTAAAGTGACAATCTTATAATAAGAAGTAACGACATCGTAAACAGTTTCATTGAGCTTTTTTCTGAAAACATATTCACCTCTTTTTTCTAACTCTTCTAATTTTTCTTTTGTAGCAAACATTTTAAAACCATCAAATACGCGCCAGTTAATAGCTACACCTGCATTTAGATTCTGTGTTGTACTTCCTTTTTTTTGAGTGACTGTACCGTTATTTAATTTTTGGTCCAGGTTACTTAAACCAACAGCTTTATTTGCTGTGGCACTAATTACAGGAATAGCTCCGGCATTGGCCCAGTTATTATTGATAACGCCAATTTCTATTTCGTTTTTAGTGATCAGAATTCCAAAATTGTTTTCGACGGCATATTTAATCGCATCCTGAACTGTCAGCAAATCTGTTTGAGAAAATGCAGAATGTGTAAAAAACATTCCTATTCCAAATACCAACCAATATTTCCTATTGAAAAGCCTCATGCAACTCACGTTTTTTTGATGAAAGAAAACCGTATATAGCGGGCACTACATATAAAGTAAGCACCAGTGAAAACATTATTCCACCCACTATTACAATACCTAATGGAATACGACTGGTAGATGCTTCCCCGATAGATAATGCCAGAGGAAGCGCGCCTAAGGCCATACATAAACTGGTCATTAAAATGGGCCGCAATCTCATGTGTGCTGCATCTACTACAGCTTCATTTTTGTCTAGCCCTGCTTTTCTTTTTTGATTGGCAAACTCCACGATTAATATTCCATTTTTCGTTACCAATCCTATAAGCATGATCATTCCTATCTGGGAGAAAATATTGAAAGTGAGATCAAATATCCAGAGAGACAATAATGCTCCCGCAAGAGCTAATGGTACAGTGATCATAATAATAAACGGATCAATAAAGCTTTCAAATTGCGCCGATAATACCAGGTAAATTAAAATCAATGCAAGAATAAATGCAAAGGCTGTATTTCCCGAACTTTCAGCGTAATCCCTTGAAGTTCCACTCAATGCAGTAGTGAAACTTTCATCCAGCAGCTTATCGGCTATTCTGTCCATTTCTTTTATTCCATCACCCACGGTATATCCTGTAGCCAGACCGGATGAAATAGTCGCGGATTTATAGCGGTTAAAGTGATAGATCGTTGGAGGAGATGAGGCTTCTTCAGTTGTAACCAAATTATCCAGACCGATGCTTTCGCCCCGATTGTTACGCACCCTTATTTTAGAAATATCATCCGGATCGTCCCGGTCACTTCTGTCAACTTGCCCCAGCACCTGGTATTGTTTTCCCTCTTTATAAAAATAGCCTAATCTTCTATCACTATATGCCAGTTCAAGTGCGTGGTTTATGTCAGCAATACTTACGCCCAGTTCGCTCGCGCGTAGACGGTCAATATTTACACGCAATTCGGGTTTATTAAACTTCAGATCAGCATCTACCCCCTGCAATACCGGGCTATTGTTCGCTTCTTCCAAAAACAATGGGAGCACGGCTTTTAGTTTATCAAAGTTATTATTTTGAAGAACGAATTGTACGGGTTGTCCACCGCGCCTGCTCACTGAAATTGTTTGTTCCTGGGAGGCAAAAGCACGACCCTCCGGATATCTTTTTAAATTCCGGTTAACCATATCCACAATTTCCTGTTGGGATCTTTCCCGGAATTTTGGATCTACCAGCATCACGGTAATAAAACCACTGTTCACCGAACCACCACCCCAACCAGGTGAGGTCATACTCGTCATTCTTTCCATTTCAGGTATGGAATCCATCATTAATTGGCTAAGACTGTCCATATATGAATCCATATATTCAAAAGAGCTTCCTTCCGGTGCTGACACACTTAATCTAAATTGATTGCGGTCTTCGAGTGGAGCAAGTTCTGAGGGTATTCCTTTGAATATAAAAAAGATCATGGCCATACAAATGCCGATAATGACAAAAGCCCACCATTTTACCTTCATGAATTTTGCCAGGCTATTTTTATAACCATTTTCCATGGCCTGGAAAAAAGGTTCTGTTTTCAAATAGAACCAGGTATGCCCGGCCTTCTTACGTGTAAGCTTCACGTTTAGTACAGGCGTAAGAGTCAAGGATACAAAGGCGGAAATAAGTACTGCTCCGGCCACTACAATTCCGAACTCACGGAACAATCGGCCTACAAAACCTTCTAAAAATATAATGGGAAGAAATACAATTGCCAGGGTAATAGATGTAGAGATAATTGCAAAATAAATTTCTTTGGACCCTTCTCTTGCCGCCTGGTGAATATCCATTCCACGCTCAAACTTTTTATAAATATTCTCCGTCATCACAATACCATCATCTACCACAAGACCTGTGGCTAATACAATGGCAAGAAGGGTCAATACATTAATGGTAAAACCAAAAAGATACATGATAAAGAAGGCACCAATTAAGGAAACAGGAATATCTAAAAGGGGCCTCAGGGCAATGATCCAATCCCTGAAGAAAAGATAGATAATGATAATTACCAGACCGATAGCAATGAATAAGGTATCTTCTACTTCAAGAATGGAGCGCTTGATAAATTTTGTCTGATCCATCCCCATTTTTACTGTAAAATCTTCGGGGAGATCTTTTTTTAACTCATCCAATCTTTTATAAAACTCATCGGCGATAGATACATAGTTGGATCCCGGTTGTGGAATTACAGCCAGCATGATCATTGGAACACCCCTATCCTTTAAAACAGATTCAACATTTTCAGGTCCCAGGATCACATCGGCAATATCGTTTAGCTGAATATTTAC
>JBBSSE010000385.1:0-3624 GCA_038242375.1 Chitinophagales bacterium | reverse complement strand
GCCGCACTGCAAAGATCTTCCCGTGGTTCATAATTGACCAGGTCACCCTTTTTGCTCTTCTTAATTCTTATCGGAAACAGATGACAACTGATTGGTTTTTTCCAGGTAATTTTCCCGTCATTATACGCCTCTTCAATACCACATTTTACAATACCATGCTTATCTACATTTCCATAAGCACACATTCCATTAGCAATGGTCGGAGTTACCCAACCAAACTCCTGATCGTACAGGTATTTTCCGGTCTTTTCAATTTCTGAAATCCCTTCCTTAGTAAGGTAAGGTTGCACCTGATCATATACTTCTGCCAGGTTTTTTAACTCCTCATTTTCCAGGGGTGCACCGGCATCTCCGTCAACGCAGCAGTCTCCTTTGCATTTATCAAGATCACAGACAAATTGCTCGTCAATGATCTCATCACTAATTAAAATATCATCAATCAAAATCATGACGCAAAAATAAGGATTATCCGGTTGATGCCGGAAACCCTTTAAATGATAGGGGAATTTTATATACTTTCAGATAGCCTGTTTGTAAATGAGTCAAGCAGGATTATTACCGGTAATAATATCCGGTTTTATTTTAATCTTATACTTTACTCGACATCCGGATTACCGGAATAATCATTTCCTCCAGGCTGACACCTCCATGCTGGAAAGAGTTTTTATAATAATTTGCAAAATGGTTGTAATTGTTCGGATAGCATAAATAACCATCTTCGCGGGCAAAGATATAAGAGGAATTCACATTCGGAACGGGAAGTCCGGCCAGACGCGGATCCCGGAATGCCAACACTTCTTTCGGTTCGTAATTCAGATTTCTGCCATGCTTATATCGAAGGTTTGCGGTCGTTTGTTTATCGCCGATCACTTTATGAGGCGTATTTACCCGCACACTCCCGTGGTCCGTAGCAATGATCAAATTCATTTTTTTACCGGCAACCTTTTTCAGTGCCTGGTGCAGAGGGGAATGTTCAAACCATGATGCAGTCAGGCTTCTATAACTTGCTTCATCACTTGCTAATTCTTTTAAAACCTCCATCTCAGTACGTGCATGGCTCATCATGTCTACAAAATTATAAACGATGATATTAATATCATTGCTTAAGAAATTATGCATGCTGTTCACCAGTTTCTGGGCATCCTGGTGATTCGTAATTTTCGTGTAGGAATATTTTAAATCTTCTTTACGAAGTGCTTTTAACTGGGCTTTAAAGAAAAGTTCTTCTGATAAATTCTTTCCTCCATCTTCATCATCATTTTTCCATTCCACAGGAAATTGCTTTTCAATATCCATCGGAAGTTTACCGGCAAAAATAGCATTACGGCTATATTGTGTTGCGGTCGGCAAAATCGAATAAAAGGTTTCTTCTTCATGTATCCGGAAATTCTCTGTGAACAAGGGCTGAATAGCTTTCCATTGATCAAAGCGAAGATTATCTATCAAAACAAAAAAAGTAGGAACATCTTTTTCGAGGTGTGGAAATACTTTATACTTCATCAACGTGTGACTCATAATCGGAGCCGGTGCGGCAGGGTCAGTAACCCAGGAGGAATAATTTTTTGAAATGAATTTAAAGAATTCTGTATTGGCTTCGCCTTTTTGAGATTGTAATATTTCCTCCATTTCAGGACTATCGCTTTTCTTCATTTCCAGTTCCCAAAACACCAGTTTTTTATAAATTTCCATCCATTCATTAAAATCCGGATTATTGTTCAAAGCCATAAACAAATCCCGGAATTGCTGCTGATAGGATGAGGTGGTTTTTTCGGCAACCAATCTTTTATTATCAATGAGTTTCTTTAAGGAAAGCCATACCTGGTTTGGATTTACAGGTTTTATAAGATAATCGGCAATTTGTGAACCAATCGCTTCATCCATCAAATTTTCCGTTTCATTCTTTGTGATCAATACAATCGGAATTTGCGGTTTGAACTCTTTGATCTTTTGCAAGGTTTCAAGCCCGGAGATTCCCGGCATACTTTCATCTAAAAGTACCACGTCCACAATATTCTCCTTGACATAATCAATAGCGTCATGTCCGTTACTCAAAGATTTTACATCGTATCCTCTCGATTCCAAAAACATGATCTGGGATTTCAAACTTTCCATTTCATCATCTACCCATAAAATTTTTGCTTTATTCA
Source organism: Chitinophagales bacterium (assembly GCA_038242375.1). Taxonomy (GTDB): domain Bacteria; phylum Bacteroidota; class Bacteroidia; order Chitinophagales; family Chitinophagaceae; genus Ginsengibacter. The sequence continues at coordinate 1,477 of JBBSSE010000385.1, read as the reverse complement.
TCTATCGTATTTATTTCCAAACTCCTGTAAAGGCTTTGAATAATGATTTAATTAAATGTGCACCTCTTACAAATATAATTTATTCCCTCCCCAAAAAATTACCTTTGCCAAAGAGTCAATTACATTTAACAGTTTAAGAATGCAATTCAGAAAAATAATCAATGATCCCGTTTATGGTTTTATCACGATCGACGATGATTTGATTCACCGGATTATTTCCCATCCATATTATCAACGCCTTCGGCGTATTCATCAAATGGCCTTAGCGCATTTGGTTTATCCCGGGGCTGTGCACACAAGGCTCCTTCATTCTTTAGGCGCCTACCATTTAATGTGCAATGCATTGCATGAATTAAAAGGGAAAGGAATTGACATTACAAAAGAAGAAGAACAGGCAGCTAAAATAGCCATCCTTTTGCACGATATTGGCCATGGTCCTTATTCTCATGCATTGGAGAATGTATTGATCAAAGGTATCAGTCATGAGGAAATCTCTTTAATGATCATCAAAAAATTAAATGTTGAATTTGATGGCAAACTATCCATGGCGATCGATATTTTCACAAATGATTACCCCAAAAAATTCCTGCATCAATTAATGAGCGGGCAGTTGGATGTAGACAGAATGGATTATTTGATCAGGGATAGTTTTTTCACCGGCGTAAGTGAAGGAGTGATCGGGTATGACCGCATTATAAAAATGTTGACGGTTCATAATAATGAATTGATGATTGAAGAGAAAGGTATTCATTCTATTGAAAAGTTCCTGGTTTCACGTCGTTTTATGTATTGGCAGGTTTATTTACATAAAACAGTTTTAGTAGCAGAAAAAATGCTCGTAAAAATTATTGAACGGGCAAAATCTATCAAGGCACAATCACCTTCAACCATTTTAAATTTATTTTTGAATGAAGACTACTTGAAGGAAGGTTTAGAAAAAAATCTTGAAAATTTTTGTTTGTTAGATGATGGAGATGTTCTCTTCGCCATTAAAGCTTGGACAAATCATCCGGACAAAATTTTATCGCTTCTTTGTACAGATCTTTTCAATCGTCACCTTTTAAAAATTAAGTATTCCGGTCAGCCAATTAAGGAAGAACTCTTAAAAGAGAAAAAAGAAGAAGTAATGGCGTCATTAAAAATTTCAGGAGAAGAAGCAGATTATCTCGTATTTTCCGGCGAAACAAAAAACACCACATATAATAAGGATCAGGAGTTCATCAGTATTCTCTTTAAAGATGGAAGCGTAAAAGATATTTCTGATGTGGATAATGCTTTAATTAATCAAAGCCTCTTCGGTACGGTTAAAAAAATTTACATTTGTTTTATGAATCTTCAATCCAAATTATAACCTATTTTTAATTTTTCATAAAAGATCTCAATTCAATGGAGTTTACGGCAAAGCAAATAGCAGGTATAATAGAAGGTACGATAGAAGGCGATCCGGATATTGTCGTAACATCATTTGGCAAATTAG
>JBBSSE010000384.1:0-3629 GCA_038242375.1 Chitinophagales bacterium | reverse complement strand
GCTCCTAAGGAGCTGAAATAGAAATCTCATTGGAAATTAAGCTGACTGGCTTATAAGTGTTTCATTAGTTTCCAGAATTAAAAAGAGGTAAATGTCAGGTCGTTTCTTTTTAATCCTGTAAGAGCTAAGCCCGTAGTTTTTTTAAATTTAATCATTGTTTTGGCCCTTGCAGACTATAGGAATAAAAAGCGAAATCAATTTAGAAATGACCAGTCTTGAAAACAAATCTTCAGATCATTTTTATAAAACCATCTGCTTTCAACGCACAATATATTCCACGTGAATCATGCAATAATTTACAATACCGAAGGCATTCAGCGCGAAGCATATTATTTTGGCTTCACGAGGCTATCCGCCGGATATTTTGCTTCCATTTCTTTCATGGAGCCGGTTGCCCAGTTTTCTAAAATTATTTTTTGTTCTGCACTTAGAACAGCATCACGATGTGGAATAGTATAAGATGTCAAAGGCATCTCTCCATCCTGCACCTGCTTGTTGATTTCCTTAAACTTTTTATATTGTCTGAATGTAGCGTAGGTAGCAAAAATAGAAAAGTTCAATTCCTTCTTTCCTTCTATAATATGGTCATTCAGAAACCAGGCTACAGGCTGTATTTTAGAATACCAGGGATATACAGTTGTGTTGCTGTGACAATCAAAACAGGAGGTTTTTAGTATCTTCTGTACATTTTCAGGTACTTGTTGTACGGCGGTTATTTGGTTGGAAGCAATCTCTTCTCCGGCATTCTTTTCATGTTTTATAAATTGAATGACGATAAAGAGAATCACTATAATGATCAGAACCGTATTTAAAATCTTTCTCATAAAATAATTTTTTGTGTTGGTAATCCGTTTTTTTTAAACCAGTTAGTAAAAAAAAGCCGGAAGGATAATAATTTCTGGTTGTATAAAATTCCATTATCTTGGGGGATGTGAACATAATATAAAAACAAATTTCGGTTAAGATTATTTAAATCGAAAAAAGGTTTGATTATTCATCAATTCCTTATGGATAATGAGTTTTCAATAAAGGGTATGGTTTCTTGAAATAAAAGAGTGAATTATTTTCGCCATATTCATTAGAATAACTTCGGTCAAAACATTGGCACAAATATTTCTATAAGCCTGAATGATTATTTAACCTTACAAATACATTCTATGAAAAAGATTTTTTTAATGGTCTCCGTTGTTGCTTTATTGTCGGCATGTAATGCCAACACAGATGAGAATACAGTAGTAACCGGGGATTCATTCCCTCCTTTGACCAATGCCGGAGTTCCTGTAACTACTACGGAAACAGTCACTGTTCACAAATACACTCCTGCAGATGGAGATGTGATCTATAAGGATCATCAACTAATGGTTTGGCGGGGAAATGATTGGGTCAAAGTTGAAAAAGATGTTACGTTGGATAATGGCGTAATCATTTATAGAAATGGCGAAGTGAAAAAAGAAGGGAAAACCGTTAAGCTGGAAGATGGGGAAGTAGTGACCTCTGTCGGGAAGTTTTTTAATAAAACCGGGGATGCCATTGACGATGCATGGGATTCTACTAAGAAAGGTGTGAAAAAAGCAGGCGATGCGATAGATAAAGTTGGAAAAGATATCAAGAAAAGTGTGGATGGAAAGCGGGATTAAGCCGCTGAGGAAGATTATTATTGAGTGTGAAAAACTCAACTAGAATTATTTAAACCCTGGTATTTTACCGGGGTTTTTTAGTGTTTTTAACTAGAAATCGCTGGGGTCAAACTTATCAGGAAAATTAGTTTACTTTGGAAAGAAGTCTGAAAATAATTACTATTTAATTCATGTTAAACTTATCTAAATAATTTAATATCTCTTTATATAATGAGGTAATTAATTGATTTTTATTGAGTGATACCAAACTATATTTTAGACATTCAATTTTATCAGGAATGGTGTACGTAATTCTGTTTACATGATTCAATACCGTATTTTTTTAATTCTGGTTCTGGTAGTTGTTTCCTTAAAAAGCGAGGCACAAAAAGTATATGGTAAAGTAACAAACACTAAAATGGAACCCCTGGCCTTTGTAAGTGTGGAAGTGAAAGGCAGAAATAGCGGGACGATGAGCAACGAAGAAGGAAATTATAGCCTGAACCTGGAAGAAGGAAAATATGACCTTGTTTTTAGTATGGTGGGATATGAGTCACAGCTAGTGCCCCTGGTAATCGATAAAAATGGTACGGTTAAAAATATAATTCTGGAAGAAGATGCGTTGAATGCACTTTCTACTGTAGTGATTAAGAAGAAAATGAAAGATCCTGCGGAAGAAATTATCCGCAATGTAATACGACACAAAAATGAAATTATGGCGGCTTCGGGCGCATATTCCTGTACTCTTTATATCAAGGCCATTCAGGAAGATTCTCTTTCTGCTGAAAAGAGTAAATGGAATAAAAAGGATACAATCGAAGACGTTAACAAGGATCTGAGACAGATGCAGATGGCAGAAATTGCCCTTCATTTGGATTATGAATCGCTGGATAGAATGAAGGAAGAAAGAATCGGCGTAACCAAAGTAAGAAGATTCAGCGGGCTGTTTTATTTATCGGCCACAGATGGAGATTTTAATTTCTATAATAATCTATTAAAGGTTCCCTCGGTTTCTGAAATACCCATTTTGTCGCCGGTCAGTTATAGTGGATTGATTGCCTATAAATTTAAAACCAAAGAGATCAGAAAGGAAGGTGCCAGGAAAATTTATGTAATTAGTGTAAAGCCGGGAAGATTGAGTAATGCTACAGTGGAAGGAGAAATTACAATTGAAGATAGTTCATGGGTTATTTTGCATACCAAATTCAGTTTTCCAAAATACCATTTACCCGAGTATGATTTTTTTGAGGTGGAGCAGGATTATCAATTTGTAAACAATGAGGCATGGATGATAAGCCGCCAGCAATTTACCTATTTTTCAAAAGCGGGTAAGAGAAAGGTGTCAGGGCGTACAACCGTTTCCTATAAAGATTTTGAGTTGAATAAAATATTTGATAAAAAACATTTTGGGGTAGAAGTCAGTGCTACGGAACAGTTTGCTTATGAAAGAGACAGCGCCTTCTGGCAAACCGTGCGAACGGAACCTCTTAGCCAAAAAGAGATTCGCTATATCCGCTACAAAGACAGTATTTACGCGGCTACGCATACCCGTGAGTACCTTGATTCTGTTGACAGGATCATCAATAAAATAACCTGGAAAAAAGTGGTGTTTCAGGGAATTACTTACAGCAATCACGAAAGGGGTTCGAATTGGTATTTTGGAACACTTCCCAGTATTTTTCAACCCTTCCAGTTTGGTGGAAGTCGCTTGGGTTTATTTTTTAATTATAGCAAGATGTACAAATCGAAAAAATACATCTCTCTGTGGAATAATCTTAGCTATGGAATCCGCAACCAGGATGTAAACGGAACCATCCGTTTTTCTAAATTATATAACCCATTTAAACGCAGCTATTATAACATCACATTAGAACGAAATTTTGAATTTATTTTCCAAGGAGATGCCTGGATTAATATGTTGAAACGAAGTAATTACTATTTGAAAAACGGCATCGGAATCGGACATAATTTTGAAGTGGCCAACGGGCTGTATTTATTTACTGATATGAATGT
>JBBSSE010000383.1:0-3631 GCA_038242375.1 Chitinophagales bacterium | reverse complement strand
TTTGAAAACGGCCAATCAACCGGTAAAAAGAAAGATGATTCCGGAGTATTAATCGCAAAGAAATTACAACCACTTAGTGATGTGGGTTTAGGATATATCAAACTGGGACAATCCTCCGGTACATTATCCGGTGGGGAGGCGCAAAGAGTAAAACTGGCATCTTTTCTTGGAAAAGGAAAAGGACAGGGAAACCTGCTGTTTATATTTGATGAACCGACCACTGGTCTTCACTTTCACGATATAAAAAAATTATTGACCTCTTTTAATGCACTCATCGAACAAGGTCATTCCATCATCGTGATAGAACATAACACAGATGTGCTAAAATCTGCTGACTGGATCATCGACCTTGGTCCGGAAGCAGGAGATGTTGGTGGAAACCTCGTTTACGCGGGCATTCCGGAAGGGTTGAAAAAAGTGAAGGAAAGTTATACGGGGAGATATTTATAGGGAAATAAGTATAATTGAAAAAGGGTTGTCAACTTTTTAAAGCGGACAACCCTTTTTTTATTTCTGACGAAGTAATTATCTAAGTCGATTACTCTCTTTAATCAACCTTGAATCATTATAAACACCTTTTGCCGAGAAGATCAAAAATAGAATGATCAACAAATGCAAAGCTGACCACAGGTTGAAATTACCTGCTGAAAACTTACTGATCTGCCGGAAATACAAATAAATGATCAGGCATTCCCAGAGTATAGCCACCATGAGTAATCTGAATTGAATACTTCGTTGCTTAAATAAAAATATATTGATCACAATTCCAGTACCCAATGCGCTGGTTAAAATCAGCAATAGGAAATTGTCGGTTGCTGTTATGGTATGATAGGTATTATCTACGGCCAAAGTGCCGCTATAAAAGGAAAACTGAATGGTGAGGAAAGCAGCTAAAGCTGCCAGAATCATCCAAAGTGTTTGTATGCGTTGTATCATGGTTGATATTTATCTATGAAAATAAACTTTCCTGAATTAAAATGTCGTTTTAAAAAAATAAGATGATATGTTTCTTAACCAAGTTCAGGATATAAAGGATATTGTTTCATAAATTCTATGACTTCTACTTTTACGCCCTGGATAATTTGTTTGTCATCGATGTTCATTAAAATTTTATCAATAAATTCCACCACTTGCTTCATGTCATTTTCTTTTAGACCACGCGTCGTTATCGCGGGTACTCCCACACGTATTCCGGACGTTACAAACGGACTTTTATCATCATAAGGAACCGCGTTTTTATTTAAAGTGATGCTGGCACTATCCAAAGTTTCCTGTGCTTTTTTACCGGTCAGGTTTTTATTTCTAAGATCAATCAGCATCAGGTGATTGTCTGTTCCACCGCTTATAAGATCATAGCCTTTTTCTACAAAAGATTTAGCCATGGCCTGGGCGTTTACCTGCATTTGTTTTGCATAAACAGTAAAATCATCTGTAAGAATTTCTCCAAAAGCAACTGCTTTGCCCGCAATGACATGTTCTAACGGACCGCCTTGCGTTCCTGGAAAAACACCCATATCTATTACATGGCTCATCATGCGTATTTCGCCTTTGGGCGTTTTTAAACCAAATGGATTTTCAAAATCCTTTTTCATTAAAATAATTCCTCCACGTGGGCCACGAAGTGTTTTATGCGTAGTGGATGTTACAAAATGACAATGGTCAAAAGGGGAATTCAGTAATCCTTTCGCAATGAAACCGGCCGGATGCGCCATGTCACAAAATACAAAAGCGCCAATTTCATCGGCTACTTTTCTCACGCGTGCATAATCCCAATCGCGGCTGTAAGCACTTGCGCCAACGATGATCATTTTAGGTTTTATTTCCCGTGCTTTTTGTTCAAGCATTTCATAATCGACTAAACCTGTGTCTTTTTTTACGGTGTAAAAATGTGCTTCATATAATTTCCCGGAAAAATTCACGGGTGATCCATGTGTAAGATGTCCGCCCATACTTAGGTCAAGACCCAATATTTTATCACCGGTATTTAAAACGGCCAGCATGAGCGCTGCGTTTGCCTGAGCCCCGCTATGAGGTTGGACGTTTGCATATTCGCAATCAAAAATTTTCTTTAATCTGTCTATGGCTAATTGCTCTACCTGGTCCACAATTTCGCAACCTCCGTAATATCTTTTTCCCGGATATCCTTCTGCATATTTATTGGTCAATACACTTCCCATTGCCTGTATAACTCCTATAGAAGTAAAGTTTTCCGAAGCGATCAATTCAATTCCCTCACGCTGACGGTGCAATTCTTTATTAATAAGATCAAAAACCAAAGTGTCTTTTTGCATAATTTTTTGTGTTTGCGCAAACGTACAAAAACTTCATAAGACTATAAATTCAATCTTGAATTCATAGCTAAGAGCTAATGGCTCAAAGCTCATAGCTTATAGTTTTTATTCTTGCAATTCTTCTACTTATGGTTCAGGGAACCTTTTCCACCCATACCTTTGCAAAAAAACAAAAAGATTCACTATATTCACTTCCCTTTTTTACAGGATCTGATATAAACAAACATTCCATGAAGGCCATTATTCCAGTAGCCGGAGCAGGTACTAAATTGCGTCCACATACTTATACACAACCAAAAGCCTTGATTCCTTTGGCCGGACAAACAATTTTAAGTATCAATGTAGATCAACTGCACGAGGCAGGCATCAATGAATTTGTTTTTATAGTAGGCTACCTGGGAGAAAAGATACAGGATTATATCAAAGCAAAATATCCACAATTAACCTGTCATTTTATTTTTCAAAATGAACGGAAAGGAACTGCTCATGCGGTTAAACTTGCGAAAGATATTGTTGGTGAAGATGAGGTTTTTATCGTGTTGGGCGATACGATCTGTGAATACAAAATAGACCAGATGCTTGCTTCAGAGTATTCAATGCTTGGTGTGAAAAAAGTAGATGATCCGCGTAGTTTCGGAATAGCGGAGATCGATGCAAATGGCTTTATTACAAAAGTGGTGGAGAAACCTTCTATTCCCAGATCAAATATGGCCCTCGTCGGGTTGTACAGAATAAAAGAAACAGCCTTATTATTTGAATGCCTTTCAAAAATTATTGATAACGATATTAAAAGCCATGATGAATATAATCTCACGGATGCCCTTGAGTGTATGATTGAGAGCGGTACTATTTTCAAGGAATTAAAAGTTGAAAACTGGTTTGATTGTGGTAGGAAAAAATCACTTTTAGAATCAAATGCTATTTTACTGGAAAAATTTGGCGGAGTCATTTCTGAATCAAATAAATTTGAGAACACTATATTTATTCCACCTGTAAGTATCGCTGAAGGTTGTGATATTAAAAATTCAATCATCGGGCCGCATGTGGCTGTCGGTGAAAATACGATTGTGCATTCATCCATTATAAAAGCTTCCATCATTGGTTCCTTTTCTAAATTGTATGATGTAGTATTGGATGATTCCCTTATCGGAAACGATACAGAAATTATTGGTGAAACCCGGTCGTTAAATATCGGTGATAATACAGAAATTGACCTGGGCTAGAAGAAGTAATAGAATTTACTTGTTCCATTACTCTATTAATTAATGACAGTATTAATGTATTATTGAATTATTCCATTCGGAATTTAATAAATGAAATAATTTACCCTTTGGAAAATA
>JBBSSE010000382.1:0-3635 GCA_038242375.1 Chitinophagales bacterium | reverse complement strand
GTGCTCATCAGAACAAATTCATTAAAAATATCTCCGCGTTTAATTCTTCTAAAAGCAAGATTCAAAACATTGCTTCCCGCCAAAAGAAAAGCAACAATATAAATAGGTATATTAATCCGGGGAACGGGTACAAAATCAAAACCGTACTCCAGAATCATCATTATAATAAGAATCGCCAAAGCCCCTAAAACTCCCTTATGTTCTTTCAAACTTTCTTTCAGGGAGGAACTTTTGGGATCAGCATGGTTATGCCCGTCATGATCATGCGCGTCATTGTCGTGATCACAACATGAATCATTCCTTTCTATCTTCTTAACTATTGTTTTCTCTTCAATCATATTTAATTTCCTTACTCTGTTAATGAATAAAAAATGCCAGTATTCCTGTTGCTACAAGGGTAACCCCTGTAATAATACCGGCGTTATGTTCCAATTTATGCCAGTTTAATTTCAGTACACCCATATAAGCGAAACGCACTAAGGTGACCATCCCAACCGTCGTAATTACAAGATATAAAGCAGCAATGAACCATATGAGCCAACTTGCCTGCGAACCTGCGAGCAGGAAATATGCTTCAATTTCCATACAAGGTGATAAAAACATTGCCAGCACGAGGGCTATGATAATGCTCCGTTTTGATTTCTTCTTTTTAAGATCATCATCAATATGAAAATGCTTATGTGTGTGATGCCTGTAGATAAAAACCAGTCCCAGGACGATTAAAATAACTGGCGCAATCAGATGTGTAAAACTTTCAACCCTTTCGGCCATAGATGCCCCGATATAACCTAATGCAAATCCCAAAATAACGGTACTTAACCCATGAGAAATCGCAGCGATAAATGTTACTCTTGTCACTTCATTTATAGTCCACTTTTCTTTTCGGCCGATGGCAATAATAGGCAGCCAATGGTTTGGAATGGTTGCATGTAATATGCTTAAAATAACACTACCCGTAATAATACTGAACATCTAAATGTGTGCGCTTTAATTTTTTAAAAACCTTGAATAATACTAGTTGGATTGATTAAAATATCTCTGCAATAACATTTTTTCATCCCAATTCAGCATAGCAAAAAGACAAGCTTTGCAATTTAGTTAAGTTACCAATGGAAATGTGGATAAAACCTCTGATTGCTTAAAAAAATTAACGGATTTATCATTTTAAGCATTGTTATTGCTATAAATTCGAAGCATAAACCCCCATTTACATGAAGTATTTAAAAGCTTCAATTGCCTTACTGCTTTTTTCTTCGGTCTATTTTTCCTGCAAAGAATCTCCAATAAAAGAAAGCGAAAAGGAACCAGTTTACGAGGATCAATTTTATCCAATTGACCTTTCAATGGATTCCTCCATTGATAAACAATCCGTTGCAGGAATCTACCAGGGCATTTTCCCATGTACTGATTGTGATGGCATGCAGCAAATACTTTTTTTAAAAAACAATTCAACGTATAAACAGGCATATATAAATGTAGATAGCAACAAGGTTTATAGTACAAGTAAAGGGGGATGGAAAATAGAAGGCAACCGCATCATTTTATCAAAAAACAATGATTATTATATTTCCTTTAGCCATCGGGATGATAGTTTATTCGCTGTAGACATTGACCGGATTCCTTTAAAAGATCCGATATTATATGGATTAGGCAAACAGGAATATGCCGGAAATGCTCCTTATTGGGAAGGGGAAAGAAAGAAGGGTATCTCTTTCGCCGGACGAGGAATTAACCCATCCTGGATTTTGAACATAAAAAACAACATCATTTATTTTAAACTTCCCGATCGCAAAAATGTACTAATCTCCGAAAAAGAAAAAACAGAATCAGATGATAGCGAGATTACCTATCATCTCTCCACAGATAATAAACATTGGACAGTAACTATAAAAAACAGTTTTTGTAAAAATGGCTTAAGTGAAGACATGTACGAATATGAAGTAGCCGTTAATTATAATGGCAATGAATATACAGGATGTGGAATTGAATTAAAAAACGACTAAACTGACAAACATTTCATCTTTGAGCTTACCGGAGTATGCACATAAATTGATTTTCTTAACTATGCAAAAAGGTAAAAACGGAAAGTTTTAATTGAGTGGTAATCCAATGGGCACATTTAAAAAGGATCCATTACCATTTTGGAAGTGGGCGGTGGACACCAACCAAGAGGAGCAGCTCCGGTTAGTGACCCAAAAACGCGCAGTATTTTATAATAAATCCATTCCGGTTTAGTTCTAAAAAACGAAATATATTTGCAACGGTCATTAATCTTATTTTAAAAACTAATACACACAATTATGCAATGGAAAGGAAGAAGAGAAAGTTCGAATGTTGATGACAGAAGAGGAATCACCGGCAAAGGCCTGGCCGTTGGTGGCGGCGTAATAGGTGTCATTTTCGTTTTGGTCCAATTCTTTTTAGGTGATGGGGATATCAGTTCCCTTCAACAGATATTGCCACAGCAACAGCAGCAGGAAATGACCGTGCAGGAAAAAGCCGCGGATGATGAGCGTGCTTCTTTTGTAAAAGTGGTGTTTGCAGATACCGAAGATGTGTGGGATAAATTATTTGACGACATGGGTAAGATCTATGAAAAACCTACCCTCGTATTATTTAGAAATTCTACCACCTCCGGATGTGGAACGGCGTCTGCTTCAAGTGGTCCTTTCTATTGTCCTGCCGATCAGCAGGTGTATATTGACCTTTCCTTTGCACAGGAACTGAAGGAACGATTTGGTGCGACAGGCGATTTCGCACTTGCCTATGTAGTGGCGCATGAAGTAGGCCATCATGTGCAGGATCTCATGGGAATAACGGCTAAGATGGCTCAACTACGGCAACAGGTTAGTGAAACAGAATACAATAAATTTTCCGTACGCCTGGAATTACAGGCGGATTTTTATGCCGGTTTGTGGGCACATTATAATCAGAAAATGAAGAATGTAATTGATGCAAACGATATCAATGAGGCATTGACCGCTGCCAACGCTATTGGGGATGACAATCTTCAAAGACAATCCCAGGGCACAGTTACGCCTGATGCGTTTACGCATGGCACATCAGAACAAAGAATGTACTGGTTTAAAAAAGGTTATGAAACAGGTGATTTCTACCAGGGCAATACCTTTGCAGCAAATAGTTATTAACCGTATTGACCCAATTCATTTTGTTTCATCCAAAAGAACATCATTCAGCCATTCAGCTTTCCAGGCTTTTATTGAAAAAAGGAATTTCCTTTTGCATTTACCGCTTTCCAAATGAGGAAAGATATCATCTTGCATTAGAAAAAGATTTATTCATTACTTCAGGTGCAATTCCTTCAAAAACGGATCCGGTCAGTTTTATCATTGCCCCGTTTATGAAAAATGAAGAATCCACTACGGTTGTATTGCAAACAATATTACCGGAAGAAGCTAATGATCGTTTACTGGAAGACATAGAACAATTAGAAGACGGGCCAATCGACTGGCATCCTTTGCCGGCAGCCATTACAAAAGAAGATTACCTTCAAAAGATCGGGAATTATCTAAAAGATATAAGAAGTGGAAAATTATCAAAAGCGATTTTATCCAGGGTGATTCTTTTAGACAAACCAAAAGACCTGGATGTTTTTGATTTTTACACATTGCTTT
>JBBSSE010000381.1:0-3638 GCA_038242375.1 Chitinophagales bacterium | reverse complement strand
TTAATTTACACAGGTCAGCTAACAGTTCCCGGTCCCGGCGTTCCTCCTTCCATTATTTCAGGAAAGATGGCAGCAAATCAATTATCTAACCATTTAAAAAATGTTCATGAAGCTAATATTTGATCAATTATCAAACAAAGTGAGTGCTGCCACTACGAAGGAATATAGTACCAGTTTTTCCCTGGCTATACATTGCGTAAATAGAAAACTTCGCCCGGCGATTTATGGTATTTATGGTTTTGTGCGTTTGGCAGATGAAATTGTGGATAGTTTTGAAGGGTATGATAAAGAATATTTACTTAAAAAATATAAGGAAGATACCTATGAGGCTATAGATAAAAGAATCTCACTCAACCCGGTGCTGAATTCATTTCAACATGTTGTTCATCAACATAATATTGATTTGATTGAAATAGAGCAATTCATTAAAAGCATGGAAATGGATTTGAAAAAAGTAGTTTTTAATGAAACAAATTACAATGAATACATCCTCGGTTCAGCAGAAGTGGTGGGTCTGATGTGTCTGCATGTATTTACACAAGGATGCCCTGAGAAATTTGAGGAACTTAAACCCTATGCTATGAAATTAGGGTCCGCTTTTCAAAAAGTGAATTTCTTAAGAGATATGAAGGATGATTACCATGTTCTGGGTAGAGTTTATTTTCCCTATGTGGATATCCGTAATTTTACAGATGAAGTAAAATCAGAAATAGAACTTGATATCCAGAATGATCTGAAAGAAGCCCTTATCGGCATTAAAAAACTTCCATCAACATCCAGGGGTGGTGTTTACCTTGCCTATATTTATTATCAATCTTTATTTAATAAAATAAAAAGATTGCCTTCGCAGCGAATTCTTTCCGAAAGAATCAGAATTCATAATGGGAAGAAATTTAGTCTTTTGGTGAATACATTTGTTCAAACAAAAATGAACACTATTTAAGCGGAGGAGAGTGATAGAAACTTAAAAACGATCCGGCATAATGCGGATATTTGCTTAACGATTTTTTTTAAATATTAATACAATGCAATCATTTCTTATTAATGCCGGGATCACGTTAGGCGCTTTCATATTTATGGAATGCATTGCCTGGTTTGTTCATAAATATATCATGCATGGACTATTATGGTATCTGCATAAAGATCATCATAAAAAAGAATCAAAAGGTTTCTTTGAACACAATGATTTCTTCTTCCTTATTTTTGCAATACCCGGAATTCTTTGTTTGTTCTTTGGGATGGAGAACGGCTACAGTCCTCTCTTCTGGATAGGATTAGGTATCACATTTTATGGTTTTGCCTATTTCTTCATTCACGATATATTTATTCACCAGCGGTTTAGGCTATTGCGAAATAGTGATAATAAATATTTCAAAGCCATCAGGCGTGCGCATAAAGTGCATCATAAGCATATCGGAAAGGAAGAAGGTGAATGTTTTGGAATGTTATGGGTTCCGATGAGATATTTTAAAGAGGTGAATAAAAACAGGAAACAAAGTAGGGTGATTTCTTCCTGATTAAATTCCTGGTGATGAAAGAATCACCAGCTTATTTATGATAAACTAAAAGATGTTCAAATGAAAAAAACGCTTCAGATCTTTAATATTATCGCTTTAGTCATTACGATTGCGATGAATTATCTCTCTTCTGCCGGTATCTTTAGTGGCGTAACTGTAGCAGATATTTCTGATAAGTATCATAATTATTTTACTCCCGCAGGTTATGCATTTTCAATTTGGGGAGTCATTTATTTAGGACTTTTAGCATTTGTGATCTACACAGGAAAAAGTCTGTTTGTAAAGAATGAACCGGACGATGGAATTATATTAAAGATTGGATGGTGGTTTTTTCTGACCTGTTTGTCAAACAGCTTTTGGATCTTACTTTGGGTAAACGATATCATTTGGGCGACCGTTTTACTCATGATTTTTTTATTGTTTTGCCTTATTCAAATAATCCGGAACCTGAATATGGAAATGGATTATCATCCCATTAAAAAGTATCTTTTAATTTACTGGCCATTTGCTATTTACGCTGGTTGGATCTCCGTAGCGCTCATCGCGGATATTTCCGCTTTTCTGGTAAAAATAGAATGGAATGGTTTCGGTCTCTCCCCGATTTTATGGACGATTATTATGATCGTTATTGCAGGATTCGTGAATCTATTGGTAGTTTGGAAAAGAAATCTGCGGGAATTTTCTATTGTAGGTGTTTGGGCATTAATTGCCATAGCTGTAGAGAATTTTCACGAAGAAAAATCCATTGTTTACGCGGCTATTATAGTGGCAATAATTCTGTTTGTAAATATTGGAATTAGCGGAGTTAAAAATAAAGACCGAAACAACCAAAGAATGTAATCTGATAAATCCGGTAAAAAATATACATGCATCATGAAAGAAAGAGTGGCTGTTTGTTGGTTTAGAAGAGACCTGAGACTGAATGACAATGCTGCATTTTACCATGCATTAAAAAGTGGCCTTCCTGTAATACCGGTTTTTATTTTTGATACCGAAATACTCGATAAGCTTTCCGATAAAAAAGATAAGCGGGTTAATTTTATTCATGACAATATAACTGCCATGAATGATACTTTTGTAAAAAATGGTTCTTCGTTTCTTGTTATCTATGATACCTCTTCCGAAGCATTTAAGAAAATCGAAAAACAGTTTATAGTTTCAGAAGTATTTACGAATGAAGATTATGAACCTGCTGCGATCCAAAGAGACAATAAGATCGATGAATATTTCAATTCGAAAAATATCCTTTTTCATTTATATAAAGACCAGGTAATCTTTGAGAAATCAGAGATCATGAAATCTGACGGCACTCCTTACAATGTTTTTACACCCTATTCAAAATTATGGCTAAAGCATTTTAATGAACTGACTTTACCGGCCTACCCTTCGGAGAAATTATTGAATAATTTAGTAAAGACAGACCCGATTCCTGTACCTTCTTTGAAAGAGATTGGGTTTGAAAAAATAATGGTGGAAATTCTTCCGGTACAGATTGATAAGGCTACGATTGAGGAGTATGATCAAAACAGGAATTTGCCCGGAATTTCCGGAACAAGCCACGTAAGTGTTCATCTAAGATTTGGAACAATCAGTATACGGTCGTTAGTAAAAATTGCAAATAAATATAACCAGGTTTATCTAAAGGAATTAATCTGGCGGGAGTTTTTTATGATGCTCTTATTTCACTACCCGAAGGTGGTTAATCATAATTTTAACCATAAATACGATTTTATAAAATGGCGCAATGATGAGACCGAATTTAGAAAATGGTGCGATGGAGAAACCGGTTTCCCCCTGGTAGATGCCGGTATGCGGCAATTGAATGAAACCGGGTGGATGCATAATCGTGTGCGCATGGTCGTGGCGGGTTTTCTGTGTAAAGATTTATTGATCGATTGGCGTTGGGGCGAAGCTTATTTTGCAGAAAAATTATTGGATTATGAATTATCCTCCAATAATGGAAACTGGCAATGGGCTGCGGGTACCGGTGCAGATGCAGCTCCGTATTTCCGGGTTTTTAATCCCACTACACAAATAAAGAATTTCGATCCAAAGTTGACATATATTAAAACCTGGATCAAACCATTCAGACCAGGTTATTTACCGGAAATGGTGGACCAT
>JBBSSE010000380.1:0-3659 GCA_038242375.1 Chitinophagales bacterium | reverse complement strand
GCATTTAGTACTTTACGATTATCCTCAATATAACTATAAAAATGTCTATTTCCGGCAAACATGCCACCGGGAAAAGATGCCTCATATTCAGTTATAGCGTAAATTTTTTCAATCGGAGGGACATAATCCGGTTCATTTCCTTCAACAACTTGTGCGTGGGATCCATATGGGAATAAAAATCCAAAAGCCAAAATGAAGAGTAAAGAATATTTCATAAAAATTTTACACAATTAGCAATCGATAATAAGAAAAGCGGATTGATTAAGGTTGGCGTAGCACAGAGTTATTATAACGGATAATACGTCTTTATATTCTCTGAAGGAAGCAATTTAAAGCATTTATTGATAGAAATCTCTTTAATTAAGTACAATTTGGATACCTTGCGGCCATGCAACAATATCTTGACCTTTTACAGAAAATAATTGATACAGGCGCAGATAAAAGTGACCGGACCGGTACGGGTACAAGGAGTCTTTTTGGCCACCAGATGCGGTTCAACCTGGCTGATGGCTTTCCCTTGGTTACAACAAAAAAAGTTCATTTAAAAAGTATTATTTACGAACTACTTTGGTTTTTAAAAGGAGATACCAATGTAGAATATCTTCAAAAGAATGGTGTGAAAATATGGGATGATTGGGCTGATGAGAATGGAAACCTGGGACCTGTCTATGGAAAACAATGGCGAAGCTGGGAAGGAGCGAATGGTCAGACATTCGACCAGGTAACAGATTTAATTCACCAGCTAAAAACAAACCCGGATAGCCGCAGGCTGATCATCAGTGCCTGGAATGTAGCAGAGCTTCCTGAAATGAAACTCATGCCGTGTCATTGTCTTTTTCAATTTTACACTTCTCCCGCAGATGAGAACGGAAAAAGAAAATTAAGTTGTCAATTATACCAAAGAAGCGCGGATGTATTCCTCGGAGTTCCCTTCAATATTGCATCTTACGCCTTACTCACCTTAATGATCGCTCAGGTTTGTGATATGGAGCCGGGTGAATTTATCCACTCGTTTGGAGATGTGCATTTGTATAAAAATCATTTTGAACAAGCAGAATTGCAATTAAGTCGTACTCCTTTTCCCCTTCCAACCATGGAATTGAATAAGGAGGTTAAAAATATTTTTGATTTTGATTTTACAGATTTTGAATTAAAGAATTATCAAAGTCACGGCGGCATTAAAGCTCCCGTAGCGGTTTAGAATGGTTTCTTAATGCGACGCTTTTATCAAAATTGAATCCGAACATGGACCAAATCAAGGATCGGTAATAAAATAAAACCTTTTTATTTTAAATAGAAAGGAATAGAAAAAAGAACTTAAACAAAAAAACATGCTCACCCACATTGTAGCTGCTTCGGAAAATAATATTATCGGCCTAAAAAATGGACTTCCCTGGAGATTACCGGATGATTTTAAATATTTCAAAAATAAAACCTGGGGGATGCCTGTGATCATGGGCAGAGCTACATTTGAATCATTGAAAAAAGATTTACCAGGACGACTAAATGTAGTGCTTACCAGGAATAAGGATTGGCACGCCGATAATGTAATGGTGGCACATACCATTGATGAAGCGGTTGAAAAAGCAAAAGAAAGTGAGGCAAAAGAAATTTTTATTATCGGTGGCGGAGAAATCTTTAAAGAAACACTCAATATAGTTGGCAGGGTTTACCTGACACGTGTGCATACAGTTATTGATGGGGACACTTCCTATCCGGAACTCAACCCGGCTGAATGGGAGATGAAAAAGTCCGAAACGTTTCCGGCAGATGAACGGAACAATTACTCCTATACTTTTGAAATGTGGGAAAGAAAATCTACCCAATAAAATTTCTGAATGTACACCCGTTTTCAATTAGCAAAAAAGTACATAAGCTATGCCCTTTCAGCCTCTAATGGCAAAGGTCATGGTATTCATTCTCCGTTTGTTTATGATTTTATCATTCATGTAATGAACGATAAAAATAAATATGCCTGTTACAAGGATATTGAAAAGGAGAGAAAGCAATTATTATCAAATGCAAAAGTCATTGAAGTAGAAGATTTTGGAGCCGGTTCTACCGTTCTTCCTTTTAAACAACGACGAATAAAAGATATTGCGGCATCTTCTCTCAAGCCCTCGAAATTCGCTCAATTACTTTATAGAATTGCACAGTACTATGGTACTCAAACCATTGTGGAACTGGGCACTTCTCTTGGAATAACCAGTATGTATCTCGCATCGGCCAAACAGAAGCCGGCAGTTTACACACTTGAAGGTGCACCGGCAATCGCGCAAATCGCCTCAAATAATTTTAAGAATGCGGATTTGAATAACCTTTACCTTGCCACCGGAAGTTTTGAGAAAACACTCCCGGATGTTCTTCAGAAAATAGAAAAAACGGATCTTTTATTCATTGATGGTAATCACCGGAAGGCGGCAACTTTGGAATATTTTGAAATGTTCCTTTCCAAAAAAAACGATCAATCTATTTTTATTTTCGATGATATTCACTGGAGCAAGGAAATGGAGGAAGCCTGGCATACCATACAACAACATTTTGCCGTTACCCTAACGATCGATCTGTTTTTTATCGGCCTGGTTTTTTTTAAAAAAGATTTTAAGATCAAACAACATTTTACCATTAGGTTTTAACTTTATGATACGTAGAACCCTATTTAATAAACTATGATAATTGGTATTTTAAAAGAACCATCTCCGGAAACAAGGGTATCACTCTTGCCGGAACACCTTGCTATATTACAAAAGATGTCCGTACAAGCCATTGTAGAAACAAATGCAGGAGAAAAAGCCTTTGCTTTGGATGACAAATACCGTGACGTAGGAGCTGAAGTTGGTACGAGAGCAGAAGTAATCAATAAAGCAGATATCATTCTAACGATGCATTTACCCGCTAAGGAAGAATGGAATTTACTTTCTTCAAAAATACTTTTGGGCTTTTATCAACCTTTATATCAAAAGGAAGTTATTGCAGACTTAGCCACTAAAAACGTGGTGGTTTTCAGTATCGATATGATTCCCAGAACTACACGTGCGCAAAGCATGGACGTATTAAGCAGCCAGGCAAATATTGCAGGTTACAAAGCGGTTTTGGCCGCGGCAAATCTCTACCCAAGATATTTTCCCATGTTTATGACAGCCGCCGGAACGATCCCTCCGGCAAAAGTATTGATCTTAGGAGCAGGAGTAGCCGGTTTACAAGCTATTGCTACCGCCCGCAGACTTGGAGCTGTGGTGGAAGTCTTTGATACAAGGCCTGCCGTAAAGGAAGAGGTAATGAGTCTGGGTGGAAAATTCATAGAAGTGGAAGGTGCTGCCGATGCCAGCAAAGCCGGAGGGTATGCAGTGGAACAAACAGTAGAATTTTTACAAAAGCAAAAGGAAAAAATTGCAACAAGTGTTGCAAAAGCAGATATCATTATTACCACGGCCCAGATTTTTGGAAAAAAAGCTCCCATATTAATCACAGAAGAAATGATCCAAAATATGAAGAAAGGATCTGTCATTGTCGATCTAGCGGCAGCAACAGGGGGAAATACCAGTGTGACCAAAAATGCTGAAACGATTGACTATAATGGAATCACCATTGTGGGTGATTCAAACTTACCTTCTGACATGCCATCGGATGCAAGTAAATTATATGGAAAGAATATCCTT
>JBBSSE010000379.1:0-3685 GCA_038242375.1 Chitinophagales bacterium | reverse complement strand
GAAAAGCTGTTCAAAAAAGTTGATAATACATATCCGGTTTGTTTAATGCTAATAGGATGGCTGAGCCATGTATTATCAGTAAAAAATAATTACGCAATCCTGATTAAATTCTTTTCTTAATGAAGGGAACTATTAATGACTGCTATCTTATAATTATTTGGTTAAGAGATTTTCTTGCTAAATAGAACTGGTGCCCTTAAAGTTTATTTTTTTATACTGTTCAAGGAGTAATTTAATCAATTTTCTGAAGAAGGATCGGAACGCGTTAGCTGCCTGCGACGTTTTTGTGGAGTCTGAACTATTACGTGGACCATCGTTCAGGCTGCGGAAGAAAGCAATCACGACCGGATAAATCATTCACATTTTTTTGTCTTGCGAATTATAATGATTTATTTGGACCAAAAGGTAGCCAGAATTTACCCGATAAGGTTTGGGGTTCAATCATTCTAATTCTGTCTTCTGTACTTCCTTATAGTTGTACATCGGTAAAGTCGTTAGGTTTCTCGTTCCTTCAAGATTGCATATTTCGTGGTGATTAGTGTAGAAGTCATGAAAAATGTAACCAAGCTTAATTAATCCAGGTTTTGCGTTTGAAGCATCGTACTTATAGCTTTTCCCAATGTAACAGGTAATACACCTGCGTTATCATCAATAGCTCTAAATAGTTCCACATCAGTATCCCAGACAAAAACATCTTTTGGACCGGCATTAACACTTACGTAATACCTCACCTGGTCGTTAAAGAAAAATGGCTCATATTCAATTCTATAGGGAATTCCATCCACTAACAGATTTTCAAATCTTTCATTATTTGTGTTCGCTTTTGTTTGATCTATTAAAGGATCAACACTATTTTGTTTTTGATTCATATTATTTTCCATAAAGTGATTTTTAGTATGTGATAGATGTACCTATTTCTAATTAGCAAAATAGAAAGGTAAAATAACTGGTTATAGATCTTTTATTTTACCACCAGTTGATTATCTATTTTTTGGGGATGCAAGGTGGCAAGATCACTCATCAGTGACTGGAGATTTTCACGATCTATGTTTCCTCTAAGAACGACTACTCCACCCGCAACATCTGCCTGTACCCCGGGGTATTTTGTAATGATAGACTGAACAGAAGTCCTCAAAGTCAAGTCAGTAGAATTATCTTTCCGGATATTATTATTCACTTTTTTTACTCCATCAATATCTTTTATTGTATTTTCTATATCCGCTGCGCAGTTCTCTCCCTGGCAAACGCCGGCTAAGGTCACTACCCCATCCTGCACACTTGAGGTCACTCCGACATAATTATTATTTTCCAGTAAATGTTTGCTGATATCCGCCTTTATTTTCTGATCATCAACTTTACTATTGCAGGAAACCGCAACTGTGCATAATAGAATAATTGCGAAGAGAGATTTAATTTTAAACATTGTACATTTCTTTATTTAATATGAACTTTCCTATTATCATGCCAAAAAGAACCTGAATACACAGTATTAAAAAGTTTACGCCGTGTTTTCAAAATAAGTACTTCCCTTATTGAATGATCAGGTTATTAAAGTCTTATCTTATTTATTAATTTTTTCGAGGGCTGCAGATTTACTTTCCTCAAAAGATTTTTCGTTTTGAACTTTTAAAGGCTTAGATGCATCATAAAATTTAACCTCTGTAATATCTGACGGCAGGTTAAATCCATTCGTTTCCATGATTTTTTTAGTTTTGGTAATAACTCTTCCGCGGGTCTCCAACATTCCCCGCCTGAAATCGTCTGTGGATATCCAGATGTAAACTTTCAGATTTACTGTACTTGCTGCCAGCTCATCTTCCACTAAAAAGTTTATATGTTTTTCATCATGTACTAATTCTGCATGTTCGTCCAGGCATTCCTGAATCAGTTTCTTAGCTTTATCAATATCATCTTCGTAAGCTATGCCGATTAAGAAATCAGTTCTAAAAAATCCATCTTCGGTATAATTAAAAACTGGCTTTGTGAGCACATCAGAGTTTGGTATATAAACACTTCTGCCATCAAACGTATCTATTTTGGTATATCTGAATTCCATTGTAATTACTTTACCAAATACATTCTCAATCTGAACGGTATCACCTACATTGAAAGGTCTGTTAAACGCCAGGATAATACCCGCAAGAAAATTCTGGGCTATATCCTTGAAAGCAAAGCCAATGACAACCGCTGAGGCTCCCGCCGTAGCAAGCAATGCAGCAGAAATGCCACTCAATCCTGCTACACTTAAAGCGATCAGAAAAACAATAATAATCAGAATCAACTTAACCGATTTAGTGAGGAATCCCACCATTAGTTTGTCATGAGCTTTGGAATTAATCCTTTTCCCAATAAAAGCAGTCAGCCAACCGGCTATGAGAATTCCAACCACCAAAAAAATGAGCGAAAGACCTATTCTTGGTAATAATTCCAGCATGCTATGATAATAAGCATTTAATTTTGATAGTATTTCTTTCATATGTTTTAACGGGTCTATTTTATTACAAAGGCTGGCAGAGTAAACACAGCATATTTATTCCAAATTTTGACAAGCCACATTTATATAATAGTCAATTTTCAAGCCGGGTCAAATACGCTAAGAGCACCTTTAATGATTTGCCGTGCAGTGCCCACAGCAGTTAACCGTTAGTCATTCAAGTTTGAAGCTAACGCGTTTTCAAATTAAAAAATGAAAATCTTAACCATGCTGAAAGCCACCGGTAACTATGCAACTATTTCAGGGACCGGAAAATATTAATTGATCAAGATGTAATACATTCTATGGTTGGAAGTTCACTTTTGGGAATGTAAATACCCTGATTGAGGTTTTTAAATTAACATGCAGGGACCCATATTATTAAAATACGGCCATTTAGCGTATAAAACTTTTGGCATAATTTATTATATACAGGCTTGTACTAATTAAATAATTTCTAAAATCATGCTTTCTATTATAATTCATCAATTAAATCGATTTCCAATCACTTATAATGATACACTATAATTCAAAGACAGATCCGGGAACAGAATATAAAAGTTCATATAGAATCACAGGATTCGAAATACAATAAGATTGCCTAAAAACGTAGCAACTTTGATTGCTTCTATTAATAATCGAATAATAAAAAACACCATGAAAAAGATTCATCCAAACAAAGTTGTGAATAATTTTATTCTTTTTACAGGTATAATCTGTTTTATATTCCTGTTCAGCTCATGTTCTAAAAAAATGACCTTCGCTAAATCAAGTGTGGTACCGGCCGCAGAAGGATATGTAAAAGTTAAGTCTGATAAGAATAACAATTATACGATTGATTTAAAGGTGAAGCGCCTGGCAAATCCATCTGATCTTACTCCATCGAGAAAGACCTATGTAGTATGGATGGAAACGAAAGAAAACGGAACAAAAAATATCGGAAACATTAGAACTTCGAGTGGCTTTTTATCAAGCAAACTTAAAAGCTCTTTAAAAACTGTTACGCCTTTTAAACCAACTGCGTTTTATATAACCGCAGAAGACGATGAAAGCACCACTTTTCCAAATGGGGAAGTCGTTTTAAGAACGAGGTAATTAAATGTAAGCGTAACAAACGCAATTTTTATTATAAAACAACCCCTTTAAACTTAATTTTATGGCAGAAATCAAAATTGAAAAGAAAAAAACAATATGGCCCTGGGTTTTAATCGG
>JBBSSE010000378.1:0-3697 GCA_038242375.1 Chitinophagales bacterium | reverse complement strand
TCTTTTACGCACATTTTTCGGAAAAACACTTTCTTTATAATCATTATCCTGCTTGTCAAATAATTCCCAACTTGGGAAACTAACTACTCGCGCATTAATAGACTCAGATCTTAATTTTTCCTGAGCTTCAAGAAGCAAATGCACTTCACTACCACTTCCCATTAAAATCAATGCCGGAGTTCCTTCACAATCAGACAAAATGTATGCCCCGCGTTCAACATTCGTCGCTTTAGAATATTTCTCCTGATCAATGATCGGTAAATTTTGCCGGCTTAAAATAATGGTCACGGGGCCTGTGCTGTGTTCCAGGGCCACTCTCCACGATTGAACAGTTTCATTGGAATCAGCCGGACGAAGCACCATCAGATTTGGCACTGATCTCAACCCTAACATTTGCTCCACAGGCTGATGCGTTGTACCATCTTCTCCCAAACCAATGCTATCATGCGTGTAAATAAATATGGGCCTGATACTCATGATGGCTGCGAGGCGTATCGGCGGACGCATATAATCAGAGAAAATAAGGAACGTGGCACCATAAGGAATAATTCCTTTTGTAAGTGCCATCCCATTCAATACCGCGCCCATGGCATGTTCACGAATTCCAAAATGAAAATTTCTTCCACTGTGATTTGTATTTGTAAAAGATTCGTAGCCTTTTAATTCTGTATTGTTTGAAGGCGCAAGATCAGCGGATCCACCAATAAGCATTGGAAGTTTAGCAGCTACAGCATTCAACAATTTTCCGGAAGCATCTCTTGTGGACATTCCTTTTTCTGTTGATTCAAATATGGGCAAATCGCTGTTCCATCCTTTGGGTAATTCTCCTGCTCTTGCTGCTTCGTATTCTGCTGCTTCTGCCGGATATTTTGCTTTATATTGATCAAACAAATCTTTCCAGCCTATTTCTTTTTCTGCTCTTTCCACCCCTTTAGATCTGTAATAGCTCAAGACATCGCCAGGCACAATAAAACTTTCATCCGGATTAAATCCAAAACCTTCTTTTACCAATCGTACTTCATCCTTTCCTAATGGTGATCCGTGGGCGGAAGCTGTATCTACTTTGTTCGGACTTCCAAAACCAATCTGGGTACGAACTTTAATCAAGGAAGGGCGGTCTGTTTCTTTCTTCGCGTTTTCTATAGCTTCTGTTATTGCTTCGAGGTCATTCCCATCTGCAACAGATTGCACATGCCATCCGTATCCCCGGAACCGCTGTGTTACATCTTCATTAAATGCAAGGGAAGTATCTCCTTCAATGGTTATTTGATTGTCATCATATAAATAGATAAGATGACCCAATTTAAGATGACCCGCGAGGGACGCGGCTTCCGAAGCTACTCCTTCCATAATATCCCCATCGCTGCAAATAGTATAAATGGAATAATCAAACAACTTAAAATCCGGTTTATTATACCGGTTTGCAAGGTATTGCTGACCAATACCCATTCCAACGCCGTTGGCAAATCCTTGTCCCAGAGGACCAGTAGTTACTTCAATTCCATCCAACAATCCATATTCCGGATGGCCGGCAGTTTTGCTATGTAACTGCCTGAAATTTTTGATATCATCCAGGGTAAGATCATATCCTGTAAGATATAGGTAACTATATTGCAACATACAGGCATGTCCACAGGAAAGAATAAATCTATCCCTGTTTGGCCACTGAGGATCTTTTGGATTATAATTCATAAATCTTGTCCAAAGAACATGTCCTATCGCCGCTAATCCCATCGGTGTTCCCGGATGACCTGAATTGGCTTTCTGAACTGCATCGGCGGATAAAACGCGCACTGTATTAATTCCTAATTGTTCGATCGATTCCATTTGATAAATTCAATTTGAAGGTTTATAATAATGATTTTCTTTCTGCTGAAATAACGTGCTTATGAGTTAATTTACAGAATAACTTCCTATGCAAATGTAATTTTTTCTATGCTGAATTGACTCTATCATAATTTTTTTCATTATAAAATGGGAATCCAGCATATTTAATCCATGTAAAATCGCCCCTGATAAAGAAAATTAAGGTTCAGTTTTTGAGGTGATAGTCCAAAAAGTTGAAATGGCAAATAAATTCAAAGTAGGTGACCATGTAAAATGGAATTCAGAAGCAGGACATGTCTCGGGAAAAATCACAAAAATTCATACAGAGGATTTTGATTACAAGGGATATACACACCATGCAAAAAAAGACGATCCCCAGTATGAAATTAAAAGCGATAAATCCGATCATGTAGCCGTACATAAAGAAGGCGCTTTAAGTAAAGTTTAGAGTTAAACTTCATTATAAAAAATCTAAAGAAAATAAAAATGGATAACAACGAAAGTGTAAAATATAATGACCAGACTAATCTGCGACCGGAAGGCGAACGCATATTAGATGCACCGCTTGTGCATATGGATTTGAAGGAATTTTCAAAAACAATCAAAAATGAAAAGACCTGGAAAGAAAAAGACAGAAATGCGATGACTGTTTACAAAACAGATGGCATGCGTATAGTTCTGGTAGCCTTACACAAAGGCGCGGTATTGGAAAGACATACAGCTAACGGAAATATTAGTGTGCAGGTATTAGATGGTGAAATTCAATTCAGCACAGACGATCAGACGGTCATTTTAAAAGAAGGCCATGCGATAGCCTTACATAAAAACATTTACCATGAAGTAACCGCCATCAAAGAATCCATTTTTCTATTAACTTTAAATACGGTTAAATCAACTTCTTCTTAATTTTTAGTATCCGGTTCAGAGTTCGAAGTTCAAAGTTCAAAGTTCGAAGTTCAGAGTTTAAAGTTCAGAGTTCGGAGTTCGGAGTTCGGAGTTCAGAGTTCAGAGTTCAGAGTTCAAAGTTCAAAGTTCGTGCTCCTAATTCGTGTAATTCGTGCACCAAATTCGTGTTTCCAATTTCTTTCAATTCGTGTAATTCGTGCTCCAAATTCGTGTTTCCAATTTCTTTCAATTCGTGTAATGCATTCTTTACTTTTTAATCACCTTGCCGCTGCCGCTTGTCGTAGTCTCTACTACAGGACTTCCTTTATAATAAACGTTCCCGCTACTATTGAGTGTGGATTTTAAATTTTTTGCTACGGATAATTCCGCATTACCTGATCCTGAAATAGCAACAGTTGCCTGGTCGGTCACGAACCCAAAACTTTTCACATCTCCACTTCCTGCTATGGAAATTTTATAATTTTTTGCACTTCCTTTTTCGATGCTGATTACTCCGGATCCTGCGGTGGTAGCTGTAAAATAATCCATCCCGAGAAAACTACCTTTTGTATCAATATTTCCACTGCCATTTGTAGTTACACTGGAAAGTGCCGGCATGGTAATGTACACTTCAGAATTATCGTTGCGCACATTCGCTTTTAAACCGATCAGCAAAGTACCATTCTGAACTTTCGTTTCCAGAAGGGGAATAATATTTTCATACGCTTTCACTTTTACATCAAAGGCACCTCCATAAGTAATGAAAACATTGGTAGACCCATTTACAGAAACATTGTAAAAATTTTCAACATTGCGCGGTTCCGTTATAATTACTCCACCTCCATCTACTTTTTCCTTTTTGCAGGAGTTTAAGAATATAGTGAGAGCCATTAATATTAAAAGAAGATGCTTTTTCATAAAAGAAATTTATTTTTCTGATCAATAAAAAAAGAAAGTTTGCTCCGGATTTCCCGAATCAACTCCT
>JBBSSE010000377.1:0-3706 GCA_038242375.1 Chitinophagales bacterium | reverse complement strand
TTGTAAAAGGCCATGCTTTTGTCGGAGGCTGGCTTGTTAATGAATCTTTTCCGGATAGTGTGAATGATGATATATCCTTGCTGACTAAAAGAACGGCAGATGGAATCAATGAAATATTATTGATTGAGGGCACCTGTATGAGTGCAGGAAACAGCTCAGATTTTGACGAAGCTGTTCAAACGGCGAATTTTAAATTAATGAATGCCGATGATTTCCTCATGTTCATTGACATCAGACGGGCAAGATTTAGTGGAATCAGACCTTTGCCACTTCGAATTCATACTCTTAACGGAGTTCAATTGGCGGAGCCTGATCTACAAAACAGGAACAGTCATATTCCGGAAGAAATTGTATCAGTCGCAAAATTGGTAGATGTTGAGAAAATTGAAGTGACCAAAAAACAAATATGGGAAAGAAAGTTGCTCGATCTTACTCTGAGAAATAACCTGCTGAATTTAAGAATTACAAAAAATACAGTTCAACTTATTTTCAATCAGCTTTCGAGGTTAGAGGACGAACTGGCATTAGGTAAAGAATTTCAAATTCTGGCCAAGCCTACGGATTGGGATAATCCACTACGTAATGTAGGTGTTTATTTAACGATAAATGCAACCGACCCGATTGCGGATCTCATCAATCTTGAGTTTACGCAAAAGCGGTTAAGATCTTATTTAACCGAAAACGAATTAAGTGCAAGTCTTATACAACTTTACCGAACGTCCCGTTCATCCATAGAAGAGAATGGCGCTAATACCTTATACATTTCTTTAGGTATGCTGAAATGGTATGAAACAAAGGAAAGTGAACGGCCAAGATATGCCCCAATTTTATTAATGCCTGTTGAGATTATTCGAAAATCGGCCCAAAAAGGCTTTGTGATCCGCACGAGAGAAGAGGAAACGATGATGAATATCACCTTGCTTGAAATGCTCCGGCAAGACTTTGGTATCACCATAGGCGGACTTGAAAATTTACCCAAAGATGAAAGTGGTGTTGACTTACGGGCTGTTTTCAATATAATGCGCCAGGCAATTATGTCGCAAACAAGGTGGGATATAGAGGAACAGGTTTTCCTGGGAATCTTTTCATTCAACAAGTTTATCATGTGGAATGATATCCATCAAAATTCCGGGCAATTATCAAAAAATAAAATTGTTGCCAGTTTAATTTCCGGAAAAATTGAATGGGAAATTAAAGACGAACCCGGGTTAAGCGAGGACCTGGATGAGCTCCATCATCCGGCAAATTTTGTGTTGCCAATCAGCGCGGATTCCTCTCAACTCGAAGCAATCACCGAATCTGTAAAAGATAAAAGTTTTGTGTTGCATGGGCCTCCCGGCACAGGAAAATCCCAAACGATTACGAATATTATTTCAAATGCATTGTATAATGGGAAAAAAGTACTTTTTGTAGCTGAAAAAATGGCGGCTCTTTCCGTAGTAAGAGATCGTTTGGAAAAGATAGGCCTTGGTCCTTTTTGCCTGGAACTGCATTCTAATAAATCCAGGAAGTCTTCTGTCTTAGAACAATTAAAGAGAACAACTGAAATCACCCGAATAAATCCACCGGAGGATTTCCGTTTTGAAGCAGACCGCCTTCAGACTCTGAGATCGGAATTAAATGCATATGTGAAAGCCCTTCATAAAAAATATCCTTTTGGCTTTTCTGTTTTTGATTGCTTCTCAATTGACGCGCAATTAGAAACAACACCCGATGTGGTGCACTTTCCGGATTCAATTCTGGAAACACTTACGCGGGCTGATGTAACAAACTGGAATGACATTGTGGAAGAAATTCAGGCCACAGGTTTACTATTGCCGCATTCATATAATCATCCTTTACAACGGGTAAAAATAAAAACATATAGCCAGCAAAATAAGAATGAGGTTAAAGAATTACTTCAACAACTTATGTGGGAATTAAAGAATTATGCTTTAAAAAGCAATTATTTCTTTATAAAACAGAAATTAAATATTGCTCTTGTAAGAGAAATTCAATTTGATGCATTCAATAATTTCTCCCGCTTAATATTATCTCTACCGGATGTTCCTGCTTCTCTTTTTAGTACGGAAAATCCGAATCAGGTTTTAGGCCAATTGATGAATATTTGTGAACATGGCATAAAGAGAAATGAGGTTCGTGGAGAATTATTTAAAGATTTCCGCTCCTCCATTTTACAGGAAGATGGAGAAGAATTATTGATGAAATGGAATCACGCTTCTGCAAAATGGTTGCTTCCAAAATATTTCGAACAAAAAAGTATAAAAACTATATTAAAAAAATATTCGTTAACAGGGAAAGTTGACGAAAACATTGTCGTACCCACTTTAGAAAAAATTATTACTTACCAGAAGGAACAACAGAAAATTGAAACCAACGCCACTTTTTTATCCGGATTGCTGGGTTTTCTATGGAAAAACGGAGAGTGTGACTGGCAGGAATTGACATTAATTTCCAACTCCATCATTTCCATAAACCGTGCAATAATATCCATTACCGGGAATACTGATCTGGCCAGAACTTTGAAAAATAATATCGGCATAGAACTCTCTGAAGGATCCGGCAGTTTTCACGCAATTCATGGAAAAACCCTAGAGGATTTTGCTGAATCACATGCGCTTATAAAATCAATACAAAAAAAACTAACAGACGCCCTGGATATTGATTTTACTCCAATCAAAGAAAATTCAACTAATTACATTACTGATCTTGAAAATGAAATAGACCTCGTTTATAATTCCATTGAACAATTAAAAAACTGGGTGAGTTGGTTAAATGTAAAAGACAGGGCATTACAGTCTGGCCTACACGCAATCATCACTGTATACGAAAATGGAAAGATTGAAACTTCAGGGATCATAAATGCC
Organism: Chitinophagales bacterium; assembly: GCA_038242375.1. Taxonomy (GTDB): domain Bacteria; phylum Bacteroidota; class Bacteroidia; order Chitinophagales; family Chitinophagaceae; genus Ginsengibacter. Next base: position 839 of record JBBSSE010000377.1, on the reverse strand, counting down.
TATAAGAAAGGATTGTACAGATCCTCTGCGAATTACATTATCCAAAAAGAACCGACACTTACGTTATTTACTGGAAAACTTTTTGAAGATAAGATCAGGCGTTTCAAAGAAATGAATCGTTATTTTGAAAAACTTACAAAGGAGGAATTATACGCCAGGCTTGCTTCAAAAATTCCTGAATTTACAAAGGAAGCATCCCAATCATCTGAGATTGGACTATTGCAGAAAACCATTCGAAATAATGGCCGGGGAATGGCTATCCGGAAATTATTTGACACCATTCCGAACCTGTTGCCAAGGATTGCTCCCTGCATGTTAATGAGCCCTATTTCGGTCGCACAATATTTTGATGCAACCTCCACAAAATTTGACCTCGTTATATTTGATGAAGCCTCCCAGATGCCCACCTGTGAAGCAGTTGGCGCCATAGCCAGAGCAGATAATATGATCATTGTAGGCGATCCAAAACAAATGCCTCCTACAAGCTTTTTCTCTTCTGCAGGAAACGTAGATGAAGATAATATTGAGAAAGAAGACCTCGAAAGTATTCTGGATGATTGCCTTGCTTTGTCCATGCCATCTAAACATTTATTATGGCATTACCGGAGTAAACATGAGAGCCTTATCGCCTTTAGTAATTCAAAATATTATGATAATAAGCTGCTTACATTTCCTTCACCGGATGACCTTGAAACAAAGGTGAAATTTGTGCCGGTAAACGGCTACTATGATAAAGGAAAGACAAGGCAAAATAGTTTTGAAGCAAAAGCTATCATAGAAGAAATAAAAAGGAGATTGACCGATCCGAAATTAGCAAAGCAAAGCATTGGTGTGGTGTG
>JBBSSE010000376.1:0-3718 GCA_038242375.1 Chitinophagales bacterium | reverse complement strand
ATTAGTTTCAAAAGAGTATTTATAAGTTTAAGTTAAATGATGGAATATTGCGGTTCAATTTGTATAAAGGAATCTACAATGGAAAATTTGAAATCATTACAGGGAAAAAGAATGATTAATGTCGCGGTATTTGCCTCTGGCTCAGGAAGTAATGCACAAAAAATAATTTCTTTTTTTAAAAACCATTCCCGGATCAAAGTAGCTTTAATAGTCTGTAATAAATTAAAAGCAGGCGTTTTAAATATTGCTGAAAAAGAATCTATACCGACTCTTATTATAAATAGGGATAATTTTGAAGAAACAGGATATGTACCCGAGTTGCATCATTACGATATTGATTTTATAGTTTTGGCAGGATTTCTTTGGAAAATTCCTTCTGTGTTGATAAAGAATTATCCGGACAATATTATTAATATTCATCCTGCCTTGCTGCCGGCTTATGGCGGAAAAGGAATGTATGGACAAGCCGTGCATAAAGCAGTGATTGATGGAAAGGAATCGGAAAGTGGTATTACGATTCATTATGTGAATGAAATTTATGATAATGGTAAGATCATTTTCCAGGCGAAATGTATTGTAGAGGAGCAGGAAACGCCGGAAAGCCTCGCAGGTAAAATCCATATTTTAGAACATATGCATTATTCACAAGAGATCGGAAAGATTTTAGAAAGAAAAAATATTGAAGACAAAATGGAAAATTAAATTAAAAAAAGGCGTTAAATCAGGATAACTGGTGCTCATTTAATTTTTCTATTAATTAATATTACCTATTCATTTAATGATGTGATCATAAAAAGATTTTTAAAATATTTTATTATAACTGCGGCAATTTTTTTAATTGCACAATCAAACTCCTATGCACAAATAATTGTCGGAGGAACAGTGTATGATTCTTCAAAATTATTCGTTGTTCCAAATGTACAGGTGCATTCTACCACAGGAAATTATGCGTACACGGATTCTATTGGAAATTACAGAATAGCTGCTACCGAAAATGATTCTATCAATTTTTATTATAATGGAAAGTTTACAGTGAAATTTCCGGTGGCTAAAATGAAAGATTACCAGTCTTTTGATATTTCCCTCCGGGTACGGGTAGATGATAAGTATAAATTATTAAAAGGGGTTACGGTGTTTTCAAATACCTATAAAAAAGATAGCCTGGAAAATCGGGAAACCTATTCGAAAGTATTTGGCAGTACAAAACCAGGTTTGAGATCTACGTATGATCCGGGAGGACCGGCAGGATTAGATATTGGAGAATTGGTCGGAGTTTTTCAATTCAGGAAAAACAAACAAAGGATGGCTTTTCAAGAAAGATTGCTGACGGAAGAAGAGGATAGGTATGTTGATTTTCGTTTTTCTGCTAAAAATATTGAACGGATTACCGGCTTAAAATCTCCTGAACTGGAAGAATATCAGAAACTTTACCGGCCTTCTTATTACTTTGTATCCAATAGTACATTGACGCAATTCTACGAGTATGTTTTAAATACATCTTACGTCTTTAAACGGGAAAACAACATTAAATAATTTAGTGAAAAATCCGGGATGTAAACAATTTCAAATTATTTTCCTGGTCAAAATGAATAGCAGTTTATTTTAAATGCAACAAATATGTCAATCAAAAAAAAAAGGCAGTTTCTATAAAATCTATGCGGATGATTTTCTGAATCACCATAAAAGTTGATTCCCGCAACAAACCCATAAAAAAACCATTCAACAATCTTTCTGCCAGAATGGCCTTATTTTATATTATTTTCACTTTTTAAATAATTGATCAATTATCAACAATAATGAAGTATATCTTTTTTTTAATCGTTAGTTTTTCTTTTTTAGCAGGTGTACATGCGCAGTCCTACAAACAAATTCATGCAGATGCAATTGTGGCGGATACGCATAATGATATCATCAGTGCTTGTATAGAGAATAATTACAAATTTGATAGTGATCTGCGAGGGAAAACGCATACCGATCTTAACCGCATGTTTCAGGGTGGCCTGGATGTACAGGTCTTTTCTATTTTTTGTGACGGGAAGCAAAAAAATCCATATCAATTTGCCAATCGTGAAATAGATACTTTATGTGCCTCGGTAAATAGAAATCCGGACAGAATGATGATCGTAAAATCGCCGGCAGAATTGAAAACAGCTATTCAGCAAAAAAAAATGGCCTCCATGATGGGAGTGGAAGGTGGTCATATGATCGAAGATGATTTGAAGAAACTGGATCAATTATACGAGCGTGGAACGCGCTATATGACGCTGACCTGGAATAATAATAATTCCTGGGCTACAAGTGCGGAGTATGAATCCGGAAGTCAGCGCGTAAACGGAAAAATAGATAGTACCTCACAAAAAAAGGGATTAAGTGATTTTGGGAAAAAGGTTGTGAAACGTATGAATGAATTGGGCATGATGATAGACGTAAGCCATATCGGAGAACAGACTTTTTGGGATGCGATGGCAATAACAACAAAGCCTGTTTTAGCTTCTCACAGTAATGCATATACGCTGGCACCGGTTTATAGAAATCTGAAAGATGATCAGATAAAAGCAATCGGGAAAAACGGTGGTGTGATTCAATTAAATTTTTACGCGGCTTTTCTGGATAGCTCTGTTGGTGGCAAACTGAATGCAATAAAAAGAAGGCAATCAGCTGAAAAGAAAGCATTGATCGCTGCCGGGAAAAAAGAAGAGGCAGAAAGTCCTGCATTTGCTAAAAAATATGAAAAACAAATGGAGGCATTACAGGTTCCGTTTCGGTTACTTTTCGATCACATGGAATATATTATTAAGTTAGCAGGAGTTGATCATGTAGGCCTGGGTGGAGATTATGATGGAATTACCGTAACGCCGGTAGGACTTTCAGATGTTACCAAATATCCTTTGATCACAGAAGAATTAGTAAAGCGTGGTTATTCAAAAGAGGATATTAATAAAATAATGGGTGGTAATTTTATCCGGGTATTTGAGGCAAATCAACAATAGGATTATTGATTGTAAAATTAGCTGAATATACATTTGATGACGGCATTGAAAATTTGAATGAATGAATATATATTCAAATCGTTTTTATCTCACGAAATAAACTCCTGATAATATGATAAAGTTCCTCCTGCTGCTGTTCATTCCATTTCAGCTTTTTGCTCAATCTATAAATCCGGTAAAACCTCCCACAGCAGAAATTACCAAATGGCAGAACCAGGCAAAGAATGTACAGATTATCCGGGATAATTACGGTATTCCGCATGTTTATGGCAAAACGGATGCTGACGCGGTTTTTGGTCTTTTGTATGCTCAATGCGAAGATGATTTTAACCGTGTGGAACTAAATTATGTTGAGAAGCTTGGGCGTCTTTCTGAAATAAATGGTGAGAAGGATTTGTATAATGATTTACTGATCCGTTTGATTATTGATTCTGCAGAAGCGGTAAGAGATTATAATAATGCGCCGGCCTGGTTACAAAAACTTTGCAATGCCTTTGCCGATGGGATCAATTATTATCTTTTTAAAAACCCTCAGGTAAAACCGTCATTGTTAACGCATTTTGAACCATGGTATCCCATGTTATGGACCGACGGAAGCATAGGTGCCATCAGCATTGCAGATATAAATGTGGGCGAGGTTAGGAATTTTTATTCCGGGGAAAATAAGCCTGTCGGCCTTAAAATAAGAGATGAAGAGGTTGTAACCGGATCAAATGGTTTTGCCTTTT
>JBBSSE010000375.1:0-3725 GCA_038242375.1 Chitinophagales bacterium | reverse complement strand
TTTCATACGAAAATGCCTCATCGATCACCTCTTTCGCGCTATCTGCAAATTCTTCTTCTATTGCTACGCAGATGGAATATTCTGAAGAGCTTTGAGTGATCAGGATCACATTAATTTTCTCATTGGATAATGCTTCAAATAATCGCTTTGAAAAGCCGGGAATACCCACCATGCCACTGCCTTCCAGGCTTAAAAGTGCTAATTTACTAATACTCGAAATCCCCCGGATACTGTTACCGTTTAAGTAAGGAACTTTTTGAATTTTTGTTCCTTCATCTTCCGGTGCAAACGTGTTTTTAATCTGAATGGGAATTCCGCTATTCATCGCCGGTTGTATGGTGCGCGGATAAATGACTTTTGCACCAAAATGCGATAATTCCATTGCTTCCTGGTAGGAAATATTATGAATGATCTTCGCATTGGAAACGATATTTGGATCGGCTGTCATCATACCTGAAACATCTGTCCAGATCTCTACAACACTTGCCTTTAAAACGGCTGCAAGAACTGATGCGGTATAATCAGATCCACCACGTCCAAAGGTAGTGGTGCTACCGTTCTTATCAGAACCAATAAAGCCGGGCATGATTAAAAATCCGGCTTTAAGCGTTGGCAAGAATTCTTTGAGGAGCATATTTGTTTGTGAAAAATTCACTGATGCCCGGCCATATTCTGAATTTGTCTTTAATACCTCGCGGGAATCCTTCCAGGTATTTTCTAATCCTAAAGAATCGAGTTTAGCAGAAAAAATTCTCGTCGATAATATTTCCCCATAACTAATGATAGAATCCTTTGTATGTGCGGATAATTCTTTCAACAGAAAAACACCTTTACAAATATCTTCGATGTTGTTACAATATTTTTTAACCATACTTAGCACGCTGCTTTGTTTATCAAGAGGAATCAACTCTTTTACCGCCTTCAGATGCCGGTCAACAATAGTTTCCAGTTTTTGCCTGTAAGTTTCATCTGCTACAGAAGCGAGGTGAGCTGCCTCCAGCAAAGCGTCTGTAATACCCCCAAAAGCGGATAAAACAACAACGACTTTATCGCCTTTTGCGGATGCTTGCTGAATGATTGAAATGACCCTGTTTATATTTTCAGGATTTGCTACGGAACTACCACCAAATTTTAAAATTTGCATAATTATTTTAAATAAGAAATATCAATAAAAAGTTTTGAAAAGAAAAGCCGGGAGGGCCCATGGGGTAATATGTGTATGCTCAACCCTTGCGGGTTGTAATAATTGTTCCTGTAATGAACAAGCCACCATGTATAGTGGTCGTAAATGGGGCGATATATAGAATAGTGTTTTGCACTTTTGAAAAACGAATGTACATCAAAGAAGATTAAAATAAGAAAAAAATTAAAAATTTCTTTTCTTTGATGAATATGTATGACTGGTATAGCCTAAAGGTTGAATATTTATTAAAACCGCAATTATCCTGGTTCCAGTTTGACTCCCAAAAACGAACTAATAAAAGATTATTAAATTATCCTCAAAAAAGTTTTCCCGATCAGAAATTGGTAGAAATTATATTTTTTAGAGGGTCCGGTTTTTATGATTTATACACTGATTGCCATTTAATATTTTTGAGTTAGTTTGAATTCATTTGATCCAATGCCCGTCTGCACGGATGTAGAGGTATCGCAGATTCATATAGTTCAATAAAATTGGACTTATCGGATGTACGATTATTCTCTTCGCGAATCATCTACAGAAACATCCTTTTTGCCTAAAACCCTATTATGGTTAACTTTATAAAAATAATCTGGTATCAACAACCCCCTAAATACTTTATACAAATGAATCATGATTCTGCCTCGGGTCTTCAAAATTTCAAAAATCTTGTTGCCTTAAAATTTCAATTATATAATAGTCTGTTTACCTCCCTCCCGTTTTACGGAATTGAAAAAACAGGAATGTTGCTTTCATTATTCATTAATTTTTGTGAAGAAGGTTTTGAAAAGAAAATGAGTCCGGCAGAAATCATTAAAGATTTTTTTTCCAAACAGGATCGCTTTAATTCAAGAGAGGAAAAAGCGGCCCTGCTTTTTCGTTTTATTCAATATATCGAAAGACAGGTTGTTCTCTTTGATGCTTTGGAAGATGCCGCCTTTGCCCGCGTGACGGATATGGGCGGAAAGGGTACATTGAAACAATTGGAAATGCAGGTGTTTAGCAATCAAAAAGAAAAAGAACTGACGGATAAATTAAAAAGATTTTCCGTAGAGCTTGTTCTCACAGCACATCCGACACAATTTTATCCCGGTGCTGTTTTGGGTATAATTAACGATTTATCCAAATCTCTCGCAGATAACAATACGCCGCTGGTGAATATCTACCTGCAACAATTAGGTAAAACGCCTTTTCTCCAAAAAGAAAAACCCACACCTTATAATGAAGCAATGAGCCTGATCTGGTATTTGGAAAATGTATTTTTTGCGGCAGCGGGACGAATCATTTCTTTTCTGAAAGCACAATTCAAGGACGCGGTGGATGATGAGAATCCGATCATTAAAATGGGTTTTTGGCCGGGTGGCGACAGGGATGGAAATCCATTCGTCAATACAGAGATCACCTTAAAAGTAGCAGATGCTTTGCGGGGATCAATCATTAAATGCTATTACCTTGAAATTCGCAAACTACGGCGCAGGCTTACTTTTAAAGGAGTAGAAGAGCAATTGACGGACCTGGAAAAACAATTGTATCAAAATATTTTTATTCCTGACAGCAAAACAAATCTTACTAAAAAAGGGATACTCAACATTCTGAAAAAGATTAAGGAAACCATCATTATTCAGCATAATGGATTATTCCTCCATCTCATTGATAACCTCATTAATAAAGTGCATGTTTTCGGCTTGCACTTCGCCTCCCTGGATATCCGGCAGGATAGTTCGATTCATAAAAAAGTGTATGAAGCCATCGTAAACAAGGGCAATGATTTTCCTGCAAATTATGCGGAAATGCCTGATGAAGCGAAGATTGAATTCCTTACAAAGCATACTCAAATATTACCTGACACAGATTTTGGTGACCCGATCATTAATGATACAATTGAAAGCATAAAAGCGATCAGATTCATCCAGGAAAGCAATGGAGAACCGGGTTGTAACCGATATATCATTAGTCATAGCAGCAGCGCATTAAACGTAATTGAAGTGTATGCGCTCTTTAAAATGTGCGGTTGGAAAAAAGAAGAAATGACCATAGATATTGTTCCATTAATAGAAACAATTGAAGACCTTAAACATGCACCGTTAATCTTAAGCACGTTATATAAAAATACCGATTACCTCGCCCATTTAAAACGAAGAAATAAAACCCAAACGATCATGCTTGGTTTTTCTGATGGTACCAAAGATGGTGGCTACCTCATGGGAAATTGGAGCATTTATAAAGCAAAGGAAGAACTAACCGCTGTGTCAAAGGAGTATGAGATCAATGTTGTATTTTTTGACGGACGTGGCGGACCTCCGGCAAGAGGTGGTGGTAAAACTCATAAATTCTATGCATCTATGGGTAAGAATATCGCGAATGAAGAAATTCAACTGACAATACAGGGACAGACAGTAAGTTCAAACTTTGGCACGATTGATTCGGCTCAATACAACCTCGAGCAATTGATTCACGCAGGTATTTCAAATGAATTGTTTGCCACAAAAGAAACCACTTTTGAACCGGGGGATGAAGAATTGATGCAACGTTTGGCCAATGAAAG
>JBBSSE010000374.1:0-3728 GCA_038242375.1 Chitinophagales bacterium | reverse complement strand
TTTTTTCCGGCAATATCCATTGCTGTCCCATGATCAGGGCTCGTACGTACTACATCCAACCCCGCGGTAAAGTTGATCCCATCTTCCATTGCGAGAGATTTAAAAGGAATTAATCCCTGGTCGTGATACATTGCAAGCACTGCATCAAACTTATGTTGATATCCCTGGGCAAAAAAAGCATCGGCTGAAAAAGGTCCTGTTACCAACATGTTATGTTGTTTGGCATCTCTGATAGCAGGTTTTATGATGTCGATTTCTTCGAAACCGACCAATCCATCGTCTCCTGCATGTGGATTTAAAGCAAGCACAGCTATTTTGGGTCTGTCAATATCAAAATCCTTTCTAAGAGAAGCATGTAATATCTGGATTTTACTTAAAATATTTTCTCTCGTAATATGATTTGAAACATCTTTTAACGGCACATGTTCGGTTACCAAAGCTACCCTAAAACTTCCTGCTACCATAAGCATAACGACATCCTTAGCCTCAAAAAAAGCTTTTAGAAAAGGGGTGTGACCTGTAAAGGGGAAGTCTTCGCTATACACATTCTTTTTATGAATGGGAGCAGTTACAATCGCATCCACTATCCCATCCTTCAGAGCATTTGTAGCTGCAAGTAGACTTTTAATGGCGTATTTACCACCAGTTTCATTTAATTCACCGGGCTCCACAACGGTTTCTTCTTCCCAGCAATTGTAAATATTTACTTGCTTATTGTTGATTTTATCAAAATCTTTGAGACTATTGAATGCAAAGGAAGAATCAGGAATACCTTTCCGGTAAAAATTAATGAGTCTGTTACTTGCAAACACGATAGGTGTGCAAAAATCCAGAATGCGATTATCGGAGAGTGACTTAATGATCAGCTCTGCACCAATTCCATTCGTATCACCACATGTGAAACCAATGATCGGTTTTCTTTCTAAAATTGTGTTCAAAGTCTTATAATTAATATATGGCTTGCAAGTTAGGGTTTTCTTATTTGTTTGCCCTATCTGCTATATTAAAAATAGTAATCTTGCAGTAAAAATATCAGCTCTTATTATTTCCTACATAATTATCGATTGACATCCGGTTCGTAATGCTCCGGGCAAGCGTCATTTCATCAGCATATTCCAATTCACCACCGAAAGCAATTCCGCGTGCAATGGTGGTAATTTTAATCTCAATATCTTTTAATTTTTTGCTGATATAGTAGATGGTGGTATCGCCCTGTATATTTGGGCTAAGTGCAAAGATCAGTTCCTCTGTTTTTTCTTCCTGCACTCTTTTTATTAAAGAGATTACCTCTAATTGGTCCGGACCAATGCCGTCGAGAGGAGAAATACTCCCACCCAAAACATGATAAACTCCATTAAACTGTTGGGTACTTTCAATAGCAATTACATCGCGAATATTTTCTACCACACAAATAATTTCCTGTTTGCGGCTTCTGTTTGAGCATATATTGCAAAGAGGTTTATCTGAAATATTGTGGCAACGTACACAAAAATGAATTTCTTCCCGCAGTTTCAAAAGTGCCTCACTAAAAGAAATTGTATCAGAAACATCTTTTTTTAAAAGATGTAATACCAATCTAAGCGCTGTTTTTTTACCAATACCCGGTAATTTCGCAAATTCATTGACTGCATTTTCCAAAAGAGAAGAAGAAAAAACCATTCTGCAAAATTAAGAATGAAAATATTAGTGTGTGAATTTCTTTGGTTAAAAATGATCGTCTTCATTCAGGCCAAAGTTGTTATCCTTTTTTTGAAATTCAATATATTTCTTTAGGGTAGGAATGCCTGTCAAAGAGACCTTATTCCAAAATAATATCCCGTTCATTATCCCAACCTGCTTTGACATTCAGTATTTGAGGGATTGTGATTACTTTTTCAGGTTGCTTTTGTAAATGTATGTTAGCAGGGTCGTAAAAGCCCGGATCCCAAACTCCGTTCTGATTGCTATCTTCCAATATTCTTATTTCATAATCACCGGGAGTAAATAGTTTTTGATAAAACTGAGTACCGGTTATAGGATAGGAATATTCAACCACTTTATTTTTTACAAACTGCAATACAGGATTCTTAAATTTCTCCAGATTTTTAAAACTTAACTTAACACTTCCGTATTCACTTTCCTTTTTGGTTTTAAATGACAAAGTATCATTTTTCGCTAAGGCAACACCGGCAGTATCCGTAGCAAATTCTTTCGTTATTACTAATTTATAATGCATGTCTTCTGTCCAGGCAACCTTTACAGTGATTTCTTTATTCAAAGTATCTGAAATCTTTGCTTCTATAGCCACCGGGTTAAAAAGAGTGTCTGATAATACAATTTGCTTTGGGTTAAAATTCTTTAAAGACTTATTAAACTCCAGCACAAGAGGTGAAAGAATATCCTGAACTCCAATTGAAAGGGAGGAAGTGAATTTCAATTCAGGCGTAGCTTTCGATGCAGCAGGAGTTTTTGGGATTTCCTTTTCTTCCTCATACGCATACAACTCAATGGGGTGAGCATTTTCAGGAACTTTTATGGTGCTATCCGCAAAAGCAAAAGTTTGTGTTTTACTTGTGTACATTTTTTGTCCGCTATCATCCTTCAAAGCAAAAATATGGTAGTTGCCGGCAGGTAAGTTTTTAAAATTAAACTCGCCCTCTTTACCTATTCGTGTGATGTATGCGGGCTTCTTTTTAAACACGGCGGAATCCGATAGATCACTGTATAAAAAAACAAACATGGTGCTATCCGCTTTCTGCCCGGTTTCCGCCAGTTCTACATTTCCCGAAAGCGTTAATGAATCAATATAAGATCCGGTAGAGAATACAAAACTGTAGTCTTTTATAGGATTACTTTCATTCAGATCGCGAATAGAATTTCCCAACTCAATTTTATACGTGGTATTTGGCTGAAGAGTATCGCGCATGCGGATGGTCACCGTCTTTAATTTATAATCTACATTGGGATTAATTTTTGGAACAGGGGACACGATTAAATTTTGTTGTACATCCTGCAACTGCACATATTCATCAAAAGTAAGCACTATGCGATTTCCTTCAAAATTCAAAGAGCCGTTTTTGGGGGTTGCATTCAACAAAACCGGCGGCAAAGAATCTCTTAATCCACCCGTAGGCATTCCCACCTGTGCACATCCCGAATACAATATAGAAAATGTATACAGAAAACAGGCTATTGCCAAAAAAAACAGGGTGCTTTTACTTTTCATCTTTACTAAAATTGCAACTTGATCTATTCGATCCATTTACATAACAGGATTAAAAATTGGATCCTGCTGAAACGTGTAATAAAAAAATGCCTATCCGGGCATCCTGGAAATATATTTATCCATTTGTTTCATCTGATCAGCTATCTGCGGAGTGGTTGGTTTTAATTTTTTCACTTTCCTGAAATATTCTTTTGCTGCCCGGAATTCTCTTTTATTGATCATCAAAGACGTTAATTGAAGATAGGCCGCTGCTTCATTTTCTTTATCAGGAAGTCCGGAACGTATGGCGTCGCGGATATAACTTTCCGCTTGCTTATTATTTCCTTTTTGCATCGCAAGCATTCCTAATTGCAATTTATTAGCTCCTTCTGCCTCCTTCATTGGCATTCCCAGGCTAAGACTCTTTTTCATGTTCTCCTCGGCGCTATCATAATTCTCATTTACCATATCCATATTTCCTCTCAGTGTGTAATACACGGAGCGCACAGGCTTTATAAGCAATGCCGGAAACCAAATGGTATTC
>JBBSSE010000373.1:0-3732 GCA_038242375.1 Chitinophagales bacterium | reverse complement strand
TAAAAAATAATAATCACTTCTCCTTTCTTCTCTAAATCTCCTTTCCAAAGAGGTCCATTTTCTAAAAGAAATATTGCTTGTTTTTCGCAAAACGCGCATGCTGATTTTAGAACCTTGATGTTGATTGGTTTACCTTCTTTATTAATTGAAAATTCCAAATCCACATTTCCATGAAGAGCTGTGTTATTACTATCTAAAACTTCCTCTTTATTTTTAGAAATATAAATTTTGAAGTTTTCAATTCCTTCTATGGGCTGAAGTTTGGATTTTATTGAAATCAACACATCACCAGATTTAGTGTTTAATACATTGGAGGCAACTTTCCTGGACAAATTACTTTTCTTGGCTTCTTCTAAAACCTTTAATTCTGAAAGTTCCGCATTTTTCCTATTCATACTTCTTGACTGATCAGCAGTACTTTGTAAAGCCATCATCGGCGTGTCAGCACTTAAAAGAGCAGGCGACGCGATATTGTTGGAATCTTCTTTTTTACCTTTAGTAGTTACTATTTTTTCTTCCCGGTCTTTGCGTAGTTCTTTACTTTCGATCTGTGCATAATTCCCTTCAATGAGCGTTGTATCCTCCAGTTTTCTTTGTAAGGAAAGGCTTCTTTGTCTCGGTGAAGGACTGTTTTTAGCAAATTGATCTGGTTTTTTCGGACTGGTTTCCTTCATCTGCGGAACTGCTTTCACCTGGGGTTGCTCCGGTTTTGAAATGGATCTTTTCATTTCTGTTGAAGCTGGTGCAAGGGCATTCTTTTGATCATTTTCCATAGTCATTGCCGTAGCAGGAGAGTCGTAAGCGGGCAACTTCTCTACCTGTTGTTTTAAATGATCTGTTTCATTTTTTGCCATAGTTCTTCCTTCATCCAATTCCTTATTAAAAATGAAGTAACCGGCTATGCCAATCAATATAAAAATAGCTGCTATACGCCACCAAACATTCTGGCTAACAGAAGCGATAGAATACACTTTTTTGCGGTTTGTTTTTTCTGCCAGTAATGATTTTAAATGTTGAACATCTTCCGTAGCGGAACTTGTATGGATATACCCTTCCAATGCATCTGCCAAAAAATGATCTTCCAAAGCTGCTTTTTCAAGTGCGTGCATGTCTTTAGCATCCATGTTACCTCCATGGTATCGTGCAAAGTCAATAGCCGTATATGTTTTCGTTTTTTTGTCCATTTTTTATGCTTTTTTCAAAGCTTCCTGTTCCATACAATTTTTTAAGTTCCTTCTTCCATTTTGGATATAGCTTCTGATTTTATTAATATCGGTTTCCGTTTCATCCGCAATTTCTTTGTATGATTTTTCTTTCAGATAGAAAAGCCGGATCACCTGTTTTTGTTCTTCGGGTAATTGTTCAATACAATCCTGCATCATATCAAATTGAGTTTCCTTATCTAAAACATTGTTCTCCTCATCAGGATGCATAGTTTGGGAAAAATGCATAACATCCGTATCAACCTGTTGTGGACCGGTTTTGTCTTTTCGTAATTTCATCAGGCAATGATTACTTGCCAGGCGGTAAAGCCAACCTTTGAAATTATCGACTTCGTATTTTTTTAGCTTGGTTACCAATTCCTCAAAAATATTCATCACCGCGTCTTTGGCAGTTTCCGGTTCCTTAAAATATTTCAGGCAAACACCATAAACCAGGTCCATATAGCGGTTATACAATTCACCCAATACCTCAAGACTACCTGCTGCTTTGTATTGCAGCATCAGGTCTTCGTCACTTTCCGCGGATGATATTTTTTTAATTAGGGCCAATCAGCTAAAGATATTAAAATTCATTTCGGGTAAAATTATGTAATCGCTTTCAAAAGCGCATCCTGTTTTTAAATCAATCGCCGAAAGTAAAAAATAATACTTCCGCATAGCTCTTGAAATTTTCTTTAACCATCCTAAATAATCGATGCATGAAAAGTTTACTCTTATTTTTTGCCAGTACTTTATTTTTTGGCGCATCTTTAAATGTCCTTCAAACAAAAACGATCACAGGAAATGTGATCAATGAACAAGGTGATCCCGTAATAGCCACTGTTCGTGCCGGAAATATCCAGGTAAAAACGGACACAAAAGGGAATTATACCATCAAAATAGAAAAAGAATCTATACTCTATTTTTCTGCAGATGGATATCAGACTGAAAAGGTAAAAATTGGTCAACAAACTATTTACAACGTGGTGATGAAATCCATGAGCCCGAAACCTGAAGAAATGGCAAAATTGGAAAAGAAAAAGCTAAGTCAATCGATGAAAGTAAGTAGGGAAATGGCTCTCCCCGGAATCATGTCTTCGGTAACAGTGCGGCAGCCTTATTTGGAAAGAGAAACTTTTAATACAGAAGAATACGACAACATCAGCGAGAATGGATTTAAAAAAGTGAGTGATCATCCTTTATCCACTTTTTCTATCGATGTGGACGCGGCATCTTATAGTAATGTGCGGCGGTTTTTACAGAATGGAAAATTACCTCCTGCAGGTGCAGTAAGGACGGAGGAAATGATCAATTATTTTAAATACGATTATCCACAGCCCACCGGTAAAGATCCTTTTTCAATCAATACGGTATTAAGTGAATGTCCCTGGAATAAGGAAAATAAATTATTGCTCATTGGCCTGCAGGGAAAAGAAATCCCGACAGAAAAACTACCAGCTTCCAACCTGGTTTTTCTGATAGATGTATCCGGTTCCATGATGGGCGAAAACCGTTTGCCTTTGGTGAAGAAATCATTAAATATGCTGACAGATAAGCTTCGCGAAAAGGATGTAATCTCTATTGTCGTTTATGCCGGTAGCACGGGTGTTGTATTAAATGCAGAAAGTGGGGGAAATAAAGAAACGATTAAAAAGGTCATTGACGGTCTTGAAGCGAGCGGCTCAACTGCCGGCGGTGCCGGTATTCAAATGGCTTATAAAATCGCTGGTAAGAATTTTATGAAAGCGGGTAATAATCGTGTGATTTTATGTACGGATGGTGACTTTAATGTTGGTGCCAGCAGCAATGATGAGCTGATCCGCATCATTGAAAAGGAACGCGAAAAGGGAATTTACCTGACAGTTTTAGGATTTGGTATGGGAAATTATAAGGATAGTAAAATGCAATTGCTGGCAGATAAGGGAAATGGAAACCATGCTTATATTGATGGTCTGAATGAAGCGAAGAAAGTGTTGGTGACGGAATTTGGTGGCACCCTGTTTACCATCGCGAAAGATGTGAAACTCCAGGTAGAATTCAATCCGAAAAAAATTGCCGGTTACCGGTTGATCGGTTATGAAAACAGGCTGCTGAATAAAGAAGATTTTAATGACGATAAAAAAGATGCCGGCGAATTGGCAGCGGACATACCGTAACAGCTTTGTATGAAATCATCCCGGCAGACATATCTTCTCCACTTTTAAAGAATGTGGATCCTCTCAGATACTCTCAGAATAAAAATCCATTGACTACCTCTTTTTCAGATGAATTCGTGGCCATAAAATTCAGGTATAAATCACTCACTAGTGATCAAAGTAAATTGATCATTCACATTGTAAAGAATAATGCTGTTCTGCTTGCCAAAGCTGGTAATAATTTTCGCTTTGCCGCTTCCGTGGCGGGTTTTGGTATGCTTTTGAGAAATAGTGAATTTAAAGGTGCAATCAATTATAACCAGGTAATCTCCCTTGCGAACGGAAGTATTGGAAATGATGTGGAAGGATACCGGAAGGAATATATTTCATTAGTG
>JBBSSE010000372.1:0-3737 GCA_038242375.1 Chitinophagales bacterium | reverse complement strand
GGAACTTGATGCTGCCCCTTCATTTCCTTCTGGCAAATTTTCGATTGTTGGGAGCAATAATATTTGCACTTTAGAGGATTTTAGCATTAACGGTCCCACAACTGGCACAACAATAACCTGGAGTGCAACACCACCAGGACTAGTTACATTTGATCCGGTTGTGGGATCCCCGAAAACATTTACGAGAACTGGCGATGGCATTGTGGAACTGAAAGCGACAATTACCGGCAGTTGTCCGTCGACCGTGGTGAAGACTGGTATAATAGTAGGAAAACCCAATATTTCGATCACTGGCTCATCTTCTATTTGTCCTTACACGTGTTGCAACATGTATTCAACCCTAGAAATTCCTGGTGCAACCTACAACTGGACCGTTACACCCGCTTTAGGAAATTTTGTCGCGGCCGCAGGTAATCATGCCGAATTAATAGCAGGAGGTATTTGTAGTTTAAATGTCAGCATTACAACTGCATGCGGTGTTATAAGCAGCAGTAAAAAAATTTTAATGAAGCAGTCATGTGGTGGATACTCAAAGGTTCCTGACGAGTTATTATTCACGATCACACCAAATCCGGCATCAAACACCGTGGAAATGGTTGGGGCGTTGACCTACTCAATAGAAAACAAAAAAGGGTTGGCAGGAACCGAAAATAGAATTAAAATGGTATCGATATATGATATCACGGGCAAGCTAATGATGCAAAGATCTTTTGCTGACAGGCCTGCACGCGTTCGATTAGATGTATCAAAATTAATCAGCGGATTCTATTTGGTTACTATTTTTGATGGAGAACAGTCCAGAGGATATAAGTTAATGATTGAAAAGTAGCGAAGTCGGCTCATTCTAAAAAAAAGGTATGCAGACGATTGCTGCATCTATGCAAGTAGTGAGAAGGCTGAACAGCGAGTACTTGATAGCATTACCACTTACATAGAAAGAGGCTGAGGCTGAAAGTGAACCAGGAGAAAAGCAAGATAAGACGTCCAGCAGAAAGTACACTATTAGGTTTTTCCATTTATAGTGATAAATGAACAGGACAGATACGTGCCAACAAAACAATCAAACACATCACAAAAAAAATAAAATAAGATAGACAGGGAAATATTGGGAAATAATCTCTACCGGAATATTACGGACTCAACCAGGAAAGAGTGGAAGAACTGTAAGACAAGAGTAGCCAATCTGTTAGAACTAAAGACGAGCATTCAAAATTCGTATTAGTATGGAAATATCAGCCGTGGTTATTGCAGAATAGCGCATAATCAGGGCCTACAAACGATTCTCAACAAAGCGCACTTTATATGGAAGGAATACGAAGACTTTCTGATACCTGCATTGGAAAAGACAACCAAAACACACAACATTATTCTAACAAACCGCCGTATGTCAAACCGAACGTACGGTGGGTATGAGAGGACAGGTTGCCAACTAATGGCTACCTTCCTACTCGATTTGCACACTTTGCTCATATTTCAATAGCCTTTACTAGCAGCACTCATCTCAAATCTAATTTCTTTTTTTTTTCATCCATTTGGATTTACCTTTGCGAAATTATAAAAGATACCAAAAAAATTCCGGAAGGTCAAGCCAACTTTCTAATCATTGTTTATTAAAAACCAGGAATGACTTACCAGATTATAATGTTTATATATGGCTGATCCAACAATTGTACAACTTGTAAGAACCTATTTCACATCTGATTTTTATAAAAAAGCATCGGAGGCTTTGGATGAAAGAAAATATGAAACGGAGAAGGCATTATCTGCCATTATCCCTTTAATATTGGGTGCTATGCTTCATAAGGCAATAGAAAATAAAGAAAGCTGTGAATCTATTTTTAATGATTGCAGGGATGCCGAAAGAGTCTTTTCTGTGAATTATGATTTTGATTTACTTTTCCCCGGAACAGCAAATGATCAATTATTCGATAAAAAACATGTTGAGGTAGAAAAAGAAATTGCAAAATATTCCGGCATAAAACCAAGTTCCGTTTCCGGGTTAATTTCTTTGGCGGTTCCATCGGTTTTGGGACTACTTGGGAAACATATCATGAGAAACAAATATTCACCCAGCGGCCTCGCAGGGTATCTTTCTTCCCAGGAGAAATTTATTGCGCGGGCAATACCGCCGAGGCTCGCATCCATGGAATCTTATTTTCAAATTTCATCCGCACCGAAATCAACTAAGCTTCATTGGGATTATTCTTTTCAAAAGTTTACGACGGTTAAATGGAAAAGATGGCGGCGCGTGATTGTTATTGCTGCAATCCTGATTGTTCTTGCCGCAGTCTATCTATTATTTCTTAGATAATCTATTCCCGTCGAACAGGATAAAAAAACAGATCATTTTAATTCAAAATAAAATATATTTTTAAATAAAAGAAAATCGTCCGGTAATAATCGGACGATTTTTTTTGGATAATCCTTTTCAGAATTTCTATTTTTTCCCATACCCAAAAATGGAGTAATAAGAATTTCTGTTATTCTGTATGAAGTTCTATTTAAACATTAAACCTGAAGTGCATTACATCTCCATCCTGCACAATGTATTCTTTTCCCTCAATTCTAAGTCTTCCATTCTCACGGCAGGCCGCTTCTGATTTATATTGAATAAAATCATTAAAAGCAATAACCTCAGCCTTAATAAACCCTTTTTCAAAATCAGTATGAATCACACTTGCAGCTACAGGAGCTTTCCATCCTTGTCCGATTGTCCAGGCTCTTACTTCCTGTACACCTGCAGTAAAGTAAGTAGAGAGATTTAATAATTTGTAGGCTGAGTTGATCAAACGATCCAGAGCAGGCTCTGTCATTTTATACTCTTCCATAAACATTTCTTTATCCTCCTGGTTTTCTAATTCCGCAATTTGGGCTTCTATCGCATTAGTCATCACAATCACCTGAGCGCCTTCTGCTTCAGCTACGCGGGCTAATTCTTCAGAATATTTATTTCCAGTATGCATGGAGGCTTCATCCACGTTTGCTACGTATAGAACGGGTTTATCTGTCAGGAAATAACTTTCTGCAATGATGGCTTTTTCCTCTTTGCTCAAATCAAGAGAAAGTATATTTTTCCCCTGTTCCAAATGCTTCATACACTTTGAAAGAACCTCGTACTCTTCCTTTACTTTCGCATCACCTGTCTTCAACATTTTCTCAGCCTTGGAAAGTTTTTTCTCAATTCCTTCCATGTCTTTCAATTGCAACTCTGTTTCAATGATTTCCTTATCGCTGATTGGGTTGATAGCACCTTCTTCTCTTAGAATATTTTCATCTTCAAAACAACGGATAACATGTATAATAGCATCTACTTCGCGGATATTGGCTAAAAATTTATTTCCTAATCCTTCACCTTTGCTTGCACCTTTTACAAGTCCGGCGATATCCACAATCTCGATTTGAGTAGGAACGGTTCTATCCGGTTTCACCAATTCTGCTAATTGGTCTAATCTGTTATCGGGTACATTTACTAAACCCACATTCGGTTCAATGGTACAAAAGCGGTAATTGCTTGCCTGTGCTTTTGCACTATTACTAACCGCATTAAATAAGGTTGATTTTCCTACGTTGGGAAGTCCCACAATTCCTGCTCTTAAAGCCATATTGATTCTATATTTTTGTTACTGATTGCGCAGCTGATGTAATGAATGATTCAACGTATAATTTGTTGAAAGCGCGCAAATATAGCACGAATTTCCCTGGTTAAAAGAGAAATATGGGTTAAATTCTATGTATGC
>JBBSSE010000371.1:0-3738 GCA_038242375.1 Chitinophagales bacterium | reverse complement strand
TAAACATTGGAGTTATATAGAAGTTGTAAAACAATTCATCAATTCAACCATTTAACAATTATCCATTCAACAATTCAACCATTTAGCAATTCAGCAATTCAACCATTTAGCAATTCAGCAATTCAACCAATTAATAATAGCCACTTAAACTTTATACCCCTAATTTTGGCGTCTTTAAATTTTCCCTTTCTTGAGCAACATTAAAAAATTAGCGGGTCAAACAATGTGGTACGGCGTGAGTTCTATGGGCGCAAAGTTTATAAACTACCTGCTAACTCCCTTTCTTACATATAACTTGGCTCTTAAGAGTGATTACGGTAAAATGAGTCTGATATATGCCGCGATTCCGGTATTGAATGTAATTTTTACATATGGTTTTGAAACCGGTTATTTTAGATTTGCTTCGCGAAAGGAATATAAGGACAGTTTATATAGTACTTCGGCTCTTTCTTTAATTTTTTCTACCATATTATTTACAACTCTTTTGTGGTTTGGAAGAGATTCATTTGCAAGTATTGTAGGCTTAACAGATGTGCCGACTATTGTATACCTGGCTATATTTGTCATTGCTTTTGATGCATTGGGTGCCATTCCTTTTGCCAAACTCCGCCTGGAGGAAAGACCAAGAAAGTACGCTTTGGTGAAGGTTGGGGGAATTGTGATCAACATATTTTTTGTCTGGTTTTTTATTGGCTATTGTCCCAATAATATGGATTATGTGAATAATTCCTTTTTAATGTTCATTTACAATCCGAATGTAAATCCCATTGTGTACGTGCTCATCGCCAATTTGATTCAATCTGTTTTTACCCTGGTTTTATTATCAAGTGAAATTGCGCAAATCAAATTCAAATTCAATTTTCCACTCTGGAAGGAAATGATGATTTATTCATTGCCTTTGGTGATTGTTGGAATGGGCGGAATGGTCAATGAAGTTTTTGACAGGCTGATGCTTCGTTGGTGGCAGCCGGGCACGGTTCTTTTTAAAGAAGAACAGGTAGGAATCTATTCTGCCTGTTACAAACTGGCCATCCTGATTACTTTATTTATTCAGGCTTTCCGGCTGGGAGCAGAGCCCTTCTTCTTTAAACAAGCTGAAGGGAATAACCCACAAAGAACCTATGCACGGGTGATGAAGTTTTTCGTGATCGTGGTTACTACGATGTTTTTGGTGGTCAGTCTTTATCTTGACATCTGGAAAATATTTATCGCGCCGGGGTATTGGATCGGCCTTAAAGTTGTACCTATTTTACTTTTGGCAAATATTTTCCTGGGTATTTATTATAATCTGTCCATCTGGTACAAACTCACCAATAAAACAAGCACCGGCGCTTGGATTACCCTGACCGGAACATTGATCACCGTTGTGGTAAATTATGCTTTTATACCAAAATATGGCTTTGTAGCATGTGCCTGGGCTACTTTTTTCTGTTATTTTACGATGATGGTTCTCTGTTACATTTATGGCCAGAAAGCTTACCGTATTCCTTATGCCTGGAAAAAATTGATGGCTTATATCGTCATTGTTGTTTTGTTATTCTTTGTGCATGAAGCTATTATTCGCATGACTTCAAATGAGATTGTAAACTTTTCTACCGGAACAATTTTATTAATTGGATACCTGTTATTTGTGGCAAAAGTTGAAAGAAAAGAATTGCCGCAATTGCCTGTGGTGGGGAAGTATTTTAAAGGTTGATGATGATTATAGAAACACGTGTAAGTTGAAGGGTAATTTTTTCTATTTAGTAACTCTACTAAAACTCTGAAAATTAAATTTGGTAAATTTGCTTTAAATGTCAGAAAAAAATCTTTATGTGGTTGCAGGTTGCAACGGTGCGGGGAAAACAACGGCATCGTTTACGATTTTGCCTGAAATTATTAAATGTAAAGAGTTCGTTAATGCAGATGAAATTGCAAAAGGCTTATCTCCTTTTCATCCTGAAAACGTAGCTTTTGAGTCTGGACGAATAATGCTGAATCGAATTAATGAGTTATTAAAAGAAAATAAAACTTTTGCTTTCGAAACGACACTTTCAAGTAGAAGTTATAAGAATAAAATTATTGAAGCCAAAGCAAAGGGTTATACAGTAACCTTACTTTTCTTTTGGTTACAAAGTGTAGAACTCGCTAAAGCGCGCGTTAGGATTAGAGTTTCGGAGGGTGGGCATAATATATCACCGGACGTTATTGAAAGACGTTATTTTAGAGGAATCAAAAATTTGTTTGATCTTTACCTGCCAATTGTAGATGGTGCTTTGGTATTTGATAATTCGCATGGAGAACATGAACTATTAGCTCAAAAAACTATTGATGAAAATCTTATTTTAATTAACGAAATAGGGTTTAATAATTTAAAGAAATATTATGACCACAGTTGAAAAGCAAATGGAACTTAAGGACAAAATTTTGATCGGACTGAAAAAGGCATACAAAGAAATGGTCAAGTTTAAAAAGCAAAAAAACACTGAAATTGTTATCATCAGGGACAATAAAATAATAAAAATAAAACCCGAATAGAACTTGTTATATGCTTATGTCGATTGAAATTATTCAAAGTATCAATCGTGTTAGTTCCTTTTATTTCAGATTTTAATAATCATATTTATATTCCATAAATCATTATATATTCATTTTTATCGTGATTTTTCTACCCACTACACCCCGAAATCCTCTCAAAACATAAAGTTAGAAAACAAGTTGTCTTTTTCATCCTACTACCTTACCTTTGCCGCCAAATTGAAATAAGGTCTAAAAAATATTTATTTTATGGCAAATACCGGAAAAATTAAACAAATTATTGGTGCCGTTCTCGACGTGCATTTTGAAGGCAATAATCAACTTCCAGAAATCCTGCACGCGCTGGAATTAACGAAGCCAAATGGTGATAAACTCATCATGGAAGTGCAACAGCATTTAGGTGAAGACAGCGTACGTTGTATTGCAATGGATGGTACGGAAGGTCTTACACGCGGAATGGACGTAGTGGATACAGGCTCTCCGATATTAATGCCAATAGGTGACGAGATCAATGGTCGTCTTTTTAATGTAACAGGTGATCCTATTGATGGTTTACCTCCGGTAAGCAAAGTAAATGGCCGTCCGATTCATAACAAACCACCATTATTTGAAAATTTAAGTACTGCTTCTGAAATATTATTTACCGGTATTAAGGTTATTGACCTGATTGAGCCTTATGCAAAAGGTGGTAAAATCGGATTGTTCGGTGGGGCTGGTGTTGGTAAAACAGTATTGATCCAGGAATTGATTAACAATATTGCGAAAGCCTATAGCGGTTTGTCCGTATTTGCAGGTGTGGGAGAAAGAACCCGTGAAGGAAATGACCTGATGCGTGAAATGATTGAAGCAGGTATTATGAAATATGGTGACAAGTTCATCAAGAGTATGGAAGAAGGCGGATGGGATTTGGATTCCGTTGATCTGGAAGTTTTGAAAGAATCTAAAGCAACCTTTGTATTCGGACAAATGAACGAACCTCCGGGAGCAAGAGCACGTGTGGCATTGAGTGGTTTGACAGTTGCGGAATATTTCCGTGATGGAGATGGAACAGGAAAAGGAAAAGACATTTTATTTTTCGTAGATAATATATTCCGTTTTACACAGGCAGGTTCTGAAGTATCCGCTCTTTTGGGAAGGATGCCAAGTGCGGTAGGTTATCAGCCTACACTTGCTACAGAGATGGGATTGATGCAGGAAAGAATTACGTCTACTAAAAATGGT
>JBBSSE010000370.1:0-3742 GCA_038242375.1 Chitinophagales bacterium | reverse complement strand
CGGCCGGCTGGACAATGATTCGGAAGGGCTATTGATTCTTACCAATAACAAAAAGGTTACCCGCTTATTATTTTCCGGAGAAGAACAACATAAACGAGTTTACCTGGTACAGATCAACAATTTATTAAGCGCAGAAAACCTTCAAAAATTGAGATCCGGCGTTTCCATTAGAGTGGAAGGCGGCGAATTTTATAAAACGCCTCCTTGCGAAGTAGCTGTTATTGAAAATGCAACAGATATTTATCCGAATGCAGGCGACAGTTCCCAATATGGCGTGCATACCTGGGTGCTCATTACATTATACGAAGGAAAATACAGGCAGGTACGTAAAATGATCGGTGCTATAAATCATCGAGTTAAAAGGTTGGTCAGGGTGAGTATTGAAGATCTCTTTTTGAAGGATCTGGTGCCTGGTGCAGTAGCAGAATTGAAAGAAGAAGACTTTTTCAGGAAATTAAAGATCCGGGATTTTAAATAGATGATAATCAATCTTCTCGGATATCTATTCATGCTTTAACATTTTCAAAGATTCATTTGGTATGGTATTTTATATATGATGGCCATAAATAACCTATAAAATATACTATTATGCCTATCAACAGAAAATCAAATGCTCCTTTATTATTGGCAGGACTTGCCGCTTTTGCTTACTATAAATATAATAAAATGAGTCCGGGAAAGAAAAATGACCTAAAGCAAAAAGGAATGGACCTGGTGGACAAATATGTTCCTAAACCTTTGAAAGATATGTTTTCTAAAGACAAAATAGAAGACGCAGAAGTTATCTAATTTTGTATTAGAATAAATTTAAAAAATGCCTGCCTTCGTTTTGAAGGCAGGCATTTTTTTTATGCATAGACCTAAATTCACCATCAAAAGCCAGACAGCAAATAAAGAAAGTTTGATTCTCTTTTTCTGCAAAAGAAATTAATACAGGTACTAAATAGATTCAGCCGCTCTGATCTTGGGTGCCGACCTGGTTTCCAATTCGTGAAATTCGTGCCTAAAATTCGTGTTTAAATAAAAAATTCGCAATCTGTCTCTACCGGATAAACCCTTTGATCAGATCCATCAATCCACCTCCGCCATTACGTTGTTGTTGCTGTTGAGCTCCACCTGCTAACTGTGAAATAATATCCATCAATCCTCCACCACCTGAATTGGCATTCCCGCCAGTCAACTGACTTAAAATATCCTGCAAACCGCCACCGGAATTCCCTTGTTGCGGAGCAACCTCTGCAACCTTCCCACCAGTAATAGAGTTCAATAAACTTTCCAGAGAAAAACTGCTGTTATTTGGGTCATTGGTTTTATTTACGAGATTACCAATCACATCCGGTATCATGGTGGACGCCACATTGCTGGCTTCACCACTGTTCAGATTAAATTTACTCATTAATTTTTCTGTGAAATGTCCGACCATCATACTTACGATCGGGTTACTAAGTAAGCTATTCCCTGACTTCTGCTCCCCACCTTTGGAAAACATAGATACCAGGCTTTCAAGTCCTCCGCCGGCAACCATATTCCTCATTCCGGAGGCAACAGTATTGGTAGCTTCTGCTGCTATATCATCTTTTTGTGCAGAAGGCAACGTTTGATTTTGAGAAGCAACACCTTTTACCAGGTTAAATAATTCTTCAAGCATAAAAATAGTTTTAAATTGATTAATAATTTTGCCAATCCAATTTAGACTATTTACGCATTTAATTAATTTATTTGTTTAATTAAGCAGTATTGAATAATATTTGTGTACCGTAAAATCCCTGATAAAACATGAAAAATATTAAATTACAATGGCTATTACTGTTTACGATCATCATGATGCTGGCCATGAAATTCCAATGGAGCCTGGATAATAAACATGTTGAAAAAGACATCATTGCACTGGAATTTGCCAAAACACCCATTGAGGCTAAAACAATTATAGCGGATTGGAACATTCCGGGGGCTATTGAAAACACCTATTTAGATGCACTCTTTTATCGCCTATTCTCTCTTTTTATCTTTTGCCGTTTACCGCACAGCAGAGCAATTAAGAGGACCGGCTAATTATTTCAAATACCTGGCCTGGCTGGCTCCCGTGGCCGGGCTCCTGGATTTTATAGAAAATTATATGCTTCTGCAATTCATGAAAGATCCTGCTAATTTTCAATCTACCTATGAAGTATCTAAAACCAAATTTGGAATTGCTATTGGATTATTGTTGCTATTTATTATTCTAAGCAGCCGGTTAGTTGATGAGGGTAAAAAGAGACTGTATTAAATAAAAAAAACCACTTGACGAATCAAATGGTTTTTTAAGTGCCCGGGACTGGAATCGAACCAGCACATCCTTGCGAACGGCAGATTTTGAGTCTGCTGCGTCTACCAATTCCGCCACCCGGGCGAAAAGAAAATCTTCAAATTATCTTTAGTGATTTTCGGGAGGCAATATTACGACTTCCGAATTAACTGACAAAAAAATGTTTTGAGCTATCAGCTATCAGCTATCAGCTATTAGCTTTAAGAAAACTACTCTGAGATAGAATGCGCATACGTAGGCATATCCACAATTCTTCCCGCCCCGATGAATCTTTTTGCAAAATAAGGATCATTGAGACTGGTAATCGTGACTCCCTGACTCGACGAGGCATGGACAAAATAGTCATTATCAAGATAAAGACCTACATGTGAAACACCACCGGTAGTATTAAAGAAAACAAGATCTCCTTCTTTTAAATCTTCTCTTTTAATTTTTTCACTTGTTTCGTATTGTTGTCTTGCTGTGCGAGGGGCACCGAATCCATAAACTGCCATTAATAAACCACCCGTCAAGGCGCTGCAATCAATTCCTCTTTTGGTATTTCCGCCATATTTGTAGCGGGTGCCGAACCAATCTTCGATGAAAGTAAGTAAGGAAAGATTTTTCAAAGATTCAAGATCCACATTAATCATCATTGCATATTTGATCTGCAATCCATTTAATTTTTCAATAGCTGCTGCTTTGGTTTCCATCAAAACATTCTTAATTACTACAGGTACATCAGCCGGCTTAACACTTTTAGTGCCACCGCTTTCTGTATTTCTTAAAATACCTTCAGGAGTAAAAGAAATACCGGAAATATTATTTCCGGACTGATTTTCCTCAGCACTTATACTTTGATAACTATTAACACTTGATTGTGCACTAATTTTTTGACTACTACCAACTGCTATAAATAAGCAGCACAGGAAGGTGAGTTTTTTCATTTTTTCAACCGGGATTATAAACGTTACTTAAAAAACCAGGATAATGGTTACCAGGTATTCAACTAACGAAAAATGTTTACATTTATTTTCTCAAGCCGGTCGAAGGTAGGGTTCGAAATAGGAAAAACCAAAAAATATCCTCCTGATTGAAAAATTCTTTTACAATAATATATAATTCAAGGATCAAAATAACATTTCCCTTAATGTTATTTACCATTTTTTGTGCATAAATTCAATCGGTTTAATCACCGTTTTTACCGACCTTCGCAGCCAGATATTATTAGCATAAATACACACGCTTATTTACAAAAAAGGGCTATTATTGGCCGGAATTTTATGCCTAAAAATTTCAATTAATTATAAAAAAAGAAGCCGCTAAAGATCGGGCATAACAAAAGATATTCATGAAGTTTTCTCATTTACACGTACATACACAATTTTCATTACTGGATGGAGCTGCCTCTATAAAAGGCTTATACAACAAAGCGATCGCGGACGGGATGCCCGCTTT
>JBBSSE010000369.1:0-3745 GCA_038242375.1 Chitinophagales bacterium | reverse complement strand
TTCCTCCTGTTCAATTCCTGAAAGCCAAAACAGGTCTGAATTCTGCACAAAAGTATGTAAGCCGTCACCATTAGTTGGGAGTTCATCATTACTGTTAAAAATGGCGATTGAATTCTTTTCCATCTTATCAATAAATCGCTGTCTGTTTCTGACAAATATTTCAGGGTTAAGGGGTAAATATTTCATGAATCTTTAAATTTAAAGGCTGCAAGATACACGAATAATTTTTTTCTACTTTGGGATATTCATTTGCGTAAATACTACACAATAAAAAAAAGAAGTTTTCATCGTTTTTAATAAACAATAATACGAGGGCAATTCTTTCTAACGAAATTGATAATTTCTTGAATATTAACCTCATAATTCGAATATCATCCAAACAAAAGCACAGTGAGAAAGACCGTATTTAAAAACAGCACAAAATGTATTGGCTAACTTTGTTAAAATCACTAATAAAAAAATATTTTTCATGTCAGTACCAACAATGTTTGCTGTACCAAAAAATCTATTATTTTCTACCGGCTTTACATCTTCCGAGAACACATTTTATCAACTGCCTCCGGATGAATTAGCCAATCAATGTGTAGAAAGAAAGGAAGGAGAATTGAACGACACAGGTGCACTCGTCATTAAAACAGGAAAGTTTACCGGGCGTAGCCCGAAGGATAAATTTATTGTAAAAGATAATGTCACAAAAGATTCTGTCGACTGGAACAATTTCAACCAACCGATAGAAGAGAAATATTTTGATATCATTTTAAATAAAATGATCGATCATTTAAAAGAAAAAGAAATCTGGATTCGGGATTCTTATGCCTGCGCTGATCCGGCTTACAGGTTGAACATCCGCAATATTAATGAAGACCCGTCCAGCAACTTATTTGCCTACAACATGTTTTTGAGACCAACTGAAAATGAGATCACAAATTTCACCCCCGATTGGTACATCATTCATGCTCCAACATTTTTTGCGGATGCGGCAACAGATGGTACAAGACAAGGTAATTTCACAATAGTGGATTTCTCCAAAAAAATGATACTTATTGGAGGCTCAGCATATACAGGTGAAATAAAAAAAGGAATCTTTTCTATTCTGAATTATATTCTACCTTACGATAAAAATGTGCTTAGCATGCACTGTTCTGCCAATATGGGGCATGATGGGGATACTGCCATATTTTTTGGATTAAGCGGAACCGGAAAAACAACTTTGAGTGCTGATCCTAACAGAAAACTGATCGGAGATGATGAGCATGGCTGGACAGAAGATTCTGTTTTTAATTTTGAAGGCGGCTGTTATGCTAAAACGATTGATCTAAGCGCAGAAAAAGAACCGGAAATTTATAATGCTATAAGACCGGGCGCTTTAGTTGAAAATATTACTTTTATAGATGGTACAAATAAAATTGATTTTTCCAGTAAAAAAATCACTGAAAATACAAGAGTCAGTTATCCGCTGGATTATATCAGCAATGCACTTCATCCTTCAGTGGGTAAAATTCCGAAAAATATATTTTTGCTCACCGCTGATGCATACGGCATTTTACCACCGGTAAGCAAGCTCAATCCCGGACAAGCGATGTACCAGTTTATAAGTGGTTACACTGCAAAAGTAGCCGGAACGGAAGACGGTGTAAACGAACCGAAACCTGTGTTCAGCGCTTGTTTTGGTGCTCCATTCTTACCATTGCATCCAACAAGGTATGCAGAGATGTTTGGCGAAAAAATGAAGAAGCACGACGTACATGTCTGGATGATCAATACCGGCTGGAGTGGCGGACCTTATGGTGTTGGAAACCGCATGAAGCTTTCCTATACGAGGGCAATGATTACCGCAGCATTGGAAGGCAAACTGAATGATGTAGCTTATGAAGCACATCCTATATTTGGCATGCTGATGCCGGAAAGTTGTCCGGGAGTACCTTCGGAAGTTTTAAATCCACGGAACACCTGGAGCGACAAGGAAGAATACGATGAAAAAGCGAAAGACCTGGCACACCAATTTATTAAAAATTTTGAAAAATTCGCGGACCATGCAGGTGAAGAGATCTTAGCTGCTGCTCCAAAGATTTAATATTTTATTCGGATGATATTTCAAGACGGTGTGATTAAAATCACGCCGTTTTTTTATTGATTCAATTGAAACATTTCCGGAGTAAAAAATATTGGATTTTTAACATTCTTCCGCCCGGAGATATCATACTAAGACGTGCCGGTACAGACTGACATTGTCCCAAATAAAGTGGGATTATTTGAAAAATACAATTCGTGATAAGTGTAAAAATCAGATTAACGCAATCCTATAAAACTGACCAGGATAACGGAAGCAATCGTTCAGGCCGATGAAAAGCAAGTGTCCCGCCCGGTATTACGACTTCAAAGTTATTCTGCTCAAAACACGGATTGTGAACTGTTGCGATACTTGGAAAGGAAACAAAGATTTCGTTATTGATCTTTGTGATCTAATTTAGCTTTTTTATAAAAGATAACATCAACCAAATATGAAGAAATATTTTTTAATAATTACGACCGCTTTTCTGATAATTTCCTGTAATGAAAATGGCAAAACAGATCAGGCATCCGGAGCGGATTCATCAATTATAGAAAACATAGTCAACAGGAATATTACACCTACTTCTTCTTTAGATTTTATTGAAAACTGGAATGGCAAAACAGCTATGGAAGCAGGCATGTTTGAAGATAGCCTGCTGGTAAAACGCCTGGAGAATTTGCTTGGAAATGAGTTTCAATATTTTAAGGAAAACTGGAATGTTCAGACACCTATCCAAAAAGTACAGGGAATATATTCTGCAAGCGGTTGTAATCAGAGCGATTGCTCTTCTTATTATTCAATTGTTTATTTTGATGTAAAAAACAACAATATTAATGTGCTCATAAAAAGAGGGATTCATTCCAAGTTGTTTACAGAAAAAGAAGAAATCCCATTGCCTGAAGGAATGAAAAAGGATCAGAACGTTATAAGGGCGAAAGCTTAAAAAGCTGTGAGCTATGAGCTATGAGCTATGAGCTATGAGTTGATGGCTCATGGCTGTTAGCTGATAGCTGTTAGCTGTTAGCTGTTAGCTGTTAGCTAGAACAACCCATACAATTGCGCATCAATCTGGTTAATGATTTCACCCAGATCTTCTTCCTTTTCAGCAAACTTATTCGTATCTGCATTTATGATTAACAAGGGACCTTCTTTATAGGTTTCGATCCATTTATTATAAAAATTATTGAGCTTCTTTAAATAATCCAGGCGGATATTTTCTTCATATTCACGGCCTCTTTTTTGAATCTGGGCGACAAGCGTTGGCACCGATGCGTTTAAATAGATCAGTAGATCCGGAGGTTTTACCATTGTTTTTAAAGTCTCAAAAAAACTATAGTAATTATTAAAATCCCTCGAACTCATGAGCCCCATATCATGAAGATTGGGTGCAAAAATATTCGCATCTTCATAAATGGTGCGGTCCTGGATGATCGTTTCTGTTCCTCTTTGTATCTCCAGCAACTGATTTAACCTGCTATTCAAAAAATAGATCTGAAGATTGAAACTCCAACGAGGCATTTCTTCATAGAAATCATTCAAATACGGATTATGATCAACATCTTCAAATTGAGGGATCCATTTGTAATGTTTGCTTAACAACTCTGTCAATGTAGTTTTTCCGGCACCTATATTTCCGGCAACAGCTATGTGTTTTGGTTTTTTATTTTTAGCCATTTAAAATTTTCAGTTTTA
>JBBSSE010000368.1:0-3746 GCA_038242375.1 Chitinophagales bacterium | reverse complement strand
GTCCTCCCTTCGCTGTTCTTATAGCGGATCTTCATCCTGTTGGTTTGAAAACTTTCAAAATTAGTTACAGAACTTACTTCCAGCCATTTTTCCTGGGCAGCGCTAAATACTTCAAAATCAAAAGTAAGTGCTGAAGCAAAACTCATATCTCCGCCACATAAACGCAGAATGCGGTAAGGGAGTTCCAGTTCTTTCAAAAGGTTTTCCACATGGGCAACCATTTGATCCAAAACTTCATAACTACTTTGTGGTTCTACTAATTGGACCAATTCCACTTTATCAAATTGGTGAAGCCGGTTCAATCCGCGAACATCTTTTCCATAACTGCCTGCTTCCCTGCGAAAGCATGGCGTATATGCTGTCATTTTTATCGGTAATTGATTTTGCTTGACCATTTCATCCCGATAGATATTTGTCAGCGGAACTTCTGCTGTAGGTATCAGGTAAAAATTATCTTCCGTAGCATGATACATTTGTCCTTCTTTATCAGGTAACTGGCCCGTACCATAAGCACTTGCTTCATTCACCATAAGTGGTGGTTCGTATTCGTCATAACCCGCGGCAGTATTATAATCCAGGAAATACTGAATCAGCGCTCTTTGTAATTTAGCTCCCTGGTTTTTATAAAAAGGGAAGCCCGCGCCGGTAACTTTATTTCCTAATTCAAAATTGATGAGGTCGTATTTTATCGCCAAGTCCCAGTGAGGCACTGCTCCGGCATATAGAGATGGTTTTTCGCCACCTTCACGCACCAATTCATTATCCTCCGGCGTTTTTCCGAAAGGTACAGAACTATGTGGAAGGTTGGGTAATTTAACTAAGTCGTCATAAATATTCTTTTCTGTATCCGCTAAATTCTCTTTCACAGGCTCTATCAAAGACTTCAATCTGGCTACTTCCGTTTTCTTTTCCTCTGCCTCGCCTTTTTGTCCTTTGGACATAAGCTGCCCTATCTCTTTAGAAATTATATTGATCCGGGATTGCAATTCATCCAGCTCAAACTGAAGCTTTTTTCTCCTATCGTCATTCGCGATAACTGCCTCTACAAGATATGTATCCGGAAAGTTTTTAACAGCTAATCTCTGTATAACTTCTTCCTGGTTTGCTTTTAAATAATTTACTGGTAACATAGCGGCAAATATAATAAGAGTATAGCATTTTTAAATGACTGGTTTTTTTTCGGGCTGACCATCTCCTCGCAAGTCTGACGGTCTCCGTCTGTACCTGGTTCCTCGATTCCGTACAGACCGGGATGGTCAGACGGAGTTTTCCCGCTGGTCAAACGGAAACCTTCATGAAAGAAATTATTCCACTAATTTTGCAGCATGTTAAACGCAAAAGATGATTTACAGAGCCGGTGGTGGAAATTAGAGGAAATCTTTCTAAATAAATTTGAAAAAAAACCAGATGTAGAAGCTATTTTATTCTTGATAGGTATCCAGGAAATTAGAAATATAAAAAAGAAATTTACGAAGGAACAGAAGCAGGATCTCATGCACGTGGCGGTTTGTACGCTGCTTGCGCAGAGTGGCTATTATGAGGTAGAAAAGTACGATGAAGATGGCTGGCCTCATTTTAAACAGTTGAAAGGACTTCCGGAATATAATATGATCGAGCAGGAGAATTTTTTAAAAGACCATATTTTGCTTTACTTTGACGGGATTGACCAACCGTTTTAAAAAAGCAATAGATGAAAAGAGCTCTTTACTTGTTTTCCCTCATATGTATGATTTCCTGCACCGCTACAAAAAAAACCACAATTGTTACTAATGCTCCGGTAAGAGTAAAAATTGAAACAGATTCAGGAACAATGGTTGTTCGACTTTACAATCGTACACTGCTTCACAGAGACAATTTTGTAAAGCTGGTGAAAGAAGATTTTTATGATGGCCTTTTGTTCCACCGGGTTGTTCCAAACTTCATGATACAGGGAGGTGATCCTGATAGTAAAAATGCACAACCAGGAGTTGCTTTAGGTGAGGGTGGTTTAAAATATACAATAGCTGCAGAATTCGATTCAACACTTTTCCATAAAAAAGGCGCTTTAGCTATGGCTAGAGAAGGAGATGTAGTTAATCCTGAAAAGGCCAGCAGTTCGACTCAATTTTACCTCGTAGAAGGAAAAAAATTAACAGATGAGGAACTGGACAAAATGGAAGAGCGGTTTAAAATAACCATTCCGGAAAATCACCGCGAAGTTTACCGGACAATTGGCGGTACACCATTTTTAGATATGAATTATACTGTCTTTGGTGAAGTAGAAAGCGGTCTGGAGGTGATAGAAAAAATAGCGAATGCTCCCAGAGACAGTCGGAACAGGCCATTAACAAATATTAAAATGAAAATTTCCATTTTGAAATAGAGCCTCCGGTTCAAAAAATAAATCAATAGAAGAAGTCGCATATTTCTTCTTATTTTGCATAAATTATTTCCAACAATAAAATAAACATTTATGAATTTTCCAGAAAATCTTCGCTATACAAAAGACCACGAATGGGTTTCTTTAGAAGGCGATGTTGCCACTATCGGAATTACGGATTTTGCCCAACACGAACTGGGTGATATTGTGTATGTAGAAGTAGAAACTGTGGGACAGGAACTTGAGGCGGACGCAATATTTGGTACCGTAGAAGCAGTTAAGACCGTGAGCGATCTTTTCCTTCCTGTAGCCGGAACTATTACAGAAGTAAACTCTCTTTTAGAAAGTGAGCCGGAAAAAGTAAATACTGATCCATTTGGAGACGGTTGGATGGTTAAAATGACCGTGAAAAATGTTGAAGACGTAGCCAAATTGATGGATGCTGATGCATATAAAAATCTTGTTTCTTAATTTTTAAATAATGGAAGAAAATAAAATTTCTTTTAAAAAGTTTTTGCCAGGCTTAGCCTGGTTTTTTGTTGTAGGTATTCTTACGCTGATGCCCGGAAAAGATGTACCCGAAGTGGGATGGCTGAACATTCCAAATTTTGACAAATTGGTTCATATGGTTTTGTTTGGTGGCCTCACATTACTTTTCTGTTTACCCTATTCAAAAACGTGCTTTTCATTTCTGAAAAAAAGAAACATTTTTATCCGTATTTCCCTTTCAATGATTCTCTGGGGATTAATGATCGAAGTGATTCAAAAATTCTTTGTACCCGGAAGAGGATTTGAGTGGCTCGATTGGGCAGCAGATAGTTTTGGTGTTCTCATCGCGTTTTGGATTTGTATGAAAGTGATCAAATCACAAAAATTGCAAAATAAAATTCCTTTTTATTGATTAGGGAAAATAATTCAGCATGGTTTTCCTCGAAAATTATCCGGAAAAAATAGGGTATAATTGTAGAATAATTTTCATCAAAAAAGTTTATTGATGATAACTCTTTTAAAGATAAAATCTATGTACATTTAGTTTGAAATTTAAAATCAAGATTATGAACATTCCTGTAGTTGATTTATCCACATTTACACAAGGCAATGGGGAAGAAAAAAAGGCATTCGTGGAACAGTTAGGTAAAGCTTTCGAAGATGTCGGTTTTGTGGCCGTTAAAAATCATGGTATTCCGGATGAACTGATTTCTGACCTGTACAAATATGTGCAGCAGTTTTTCTCTCTTCCTTCTGAAAAGAAAAAATCCTTTGAAATTCCTGAACTTGCCGGGCAACGCGGTTATACCTCTTTTGGAAAAGAACATGCAAAGGGTAGCGATGCTCCCGATCTGAAAGAGTTTTTTCAATATGGACAAATTGTTCCACAAGATCATCC
>JBBSSE010000367.1:0-3753 GCA_038242375.1 Chitinophagales bacterium | reverse complement strand
TCGGTTCAAGAAAATGAATGATATACCTTATCAACTAATTGGAGAACTTGCCGGTAAAATGAGTTCGAAAGAATGGATTAAGATTTATGAAACCAATTTTAAAAAGTAACTGATAATTCAATCCGGACATAGACAATCATCCTACATACAAAAAACGTCGGACACGCGAATAAGTCTAAACGGAAAGTTTGTAAAAGATAAAATAAGGATCGGAACCGAAGCGAAACGTAACATCCTATTTCCCTAAATCCCAATTCATATTCGGTTCAGCACCCATTTCTAAAACAAGTGTTCCACCGGTTAATAATTCAGAAGCCGGAAAATGGAATGAGTTCAGAACTTTCCCGTTTAAGGTGGCGCTTTGAACGTATTTATTAAGGCGGGAAGCATTGGTTGCTTCAATGGTGAATTTCTATCCTCTGCCAAAGCGTTCGCCCAGGTCAATGTCTATTTTTGGATAGAGCGGGCTGCCAATTTCATAAATCGGATCTACCCTGCCTCCTCCATCTGTCTGAAATAATCCGATGGAAGTCATGACTAACCAGGCATTCATCTGTCCCTGATCTTCGTCGCCTAAATAAGCATCGGCCGGACCATACCCATAATTGTGCGAAATTATAATAATGAATAAAGATAGGCGATGCTAAAAAATAACAGAAAACTTAGTGGCATTCTTTGATTTAATAGGAATCAATCGTCAAAAATACTGAAACAGATACTAAGTTTTTCCATGAATATTTTGGGGGTTTTCCATGAGAGAATAAAGGCAATATCACTATATGCAAAACAATTAAGGAAATAACTTTGAGTTAATTTTCATCAGCCGGTATGCCGAAAACGGAAGCTAGAGTAGGCAAAAAATAACAAAAATGGCAATTAACTTTATTGATCCCGAAACAACAGGAATATCAAATGCGGGTTTAGTTTTACCCGCGACATTCAACTCTCTAAATAGTTCAGAGGTTTCATCCATAATTCAATCTTCCAAAGATTCAACAGGCATAGAACTTAGGATGCTACCACCTCTAATTACTGACAATCATACCCCAGTTGTTTGGCCCTTTCCCGGCTATTCTAAATTATACTGCCTGACTATTGTTGTAAGTGATGTCACTAATCAGTTAGCAGGGCAAATAGACCTAAAAGGTTTTGCCAGAATAGGGGATAATGAAAGATTACCCATCAATAAAACAATTTTTTATTGGCAAAGTCAAAAAGAAGAAGACAAAGCACCAAATCAAATCCACACGTTTTGCAGCATCTTGAAGAGCAAAGAAAGTTTAAGAAATGTGGGGGAAATAATGGGATCTGTTAAAGATGACTCCGATTACAAAAGCCTTATAACAACACTTGGCAAAGTAGCCAAAGATGCTGCAAGTTTTAATATAGTTACAGATATTGTAGTTCAAATAGCCGGAATAGTTGGTAAATATTTAGGCAAAGTAGAGGATAAGCCACTAGGTACAATCATCAACAGCTATACCACTTTGCATGGTGATTTTGATAAAATTGGTATTTCGCAACTTGTTTATTTAACACGTGATGTAAATTTTGAATTCCAAATGGTAGTTCGGAATCAAGGTGTTGAATCTGCAATTGCAGAAAAAGTTGATTCATTTAAGGCTAATAATTTCCAAAAGGGGCAGTTTAACTTTGGGCATCTAGAAGATGTTATAGTTGATATGGAGAATTTATGAATATAATAGGAAATTGAAATTAATGTATTGAAAAAATACTTATTAACATCCCAAAAATGTTAATACAATTTTTGAATTATATTAAATAAAAAGCATCTTGATTACAATATTAAAATTCTTCTTAGAGGATGAAAAATTGTAGCCGCTTTTTATAAAAGTAAAATATAAAATAAAGTCACCTATTCCATTTCTTCAAGAAAGCACAGAGAAACTTTCCTTTATTGCTAATTCTTAATTGTTCTAATGGTTTTGAATATTAAGAAAAGATCTGAAACCATCAATAAATATTATTTAAAATGATATAAATTATAATTTAATTCAACATAGAAAAGTATCAACTCCTTTTTTTACATTTTATCGTTTTCAATTTATTTATCCAATATTTTTTTCAAATTTGAGATATCTTTTCTAATTATTTAATCCCCAATACCTATTTGGTTGTGCACCCATTTCCAAAACCAATTTTCCACCGGTTAATAATTCAGAAGCCGGAAAATTGAAGGAGTTTAAAACTTTACGGTTTAAGGTGGCGCTTTGAACGTATTTATTAAGGCGGGAAGCATTGGTTGCTTCAATGGTGAATTTCTATCCTCTACCAAAGCGTTCGCCCAGGTCAATTTCTATTTTTGGATAGAGCGGGCTGCCAATTTCGTAAATCGGATCTACCCTGCCGCCTCCATCTGTCTGAAATAAGCCGATGGAAGTCATGACTAACCAGGCACTCATCTGACCCTGATCCTCGTCGCCTAAATAAGCATCACCCGGACCATACCCATAATAGCGATCCAATATAGACCGGCTCCATTTCTGGGTTTTCCACGATTCGCCGGCCCAATTAAATAAGTAAGCAAAGTGCATAGATTGCTGATTGCCCTGCACCACCGGGTAGTCCCAGTATTGGTCGTTCATGCCGTTATAACGCCAGGGCTCACTTTGCGCAAATCCCCACTCTAATCTGTCCGTGAATTTTTTCTTGCCGATCATTTTTAAAGTAATAGATTTAAGTTCAAAGACGAAAGAAAAAATATACAAATAAACTCAAAACCTGATCCATTTCAGGAATATATATTACGAAATCAAGCAACACGATTATGATGAAAAAATTTACTTTTTTATTCGCCCTTTCATTTATTACTATTTTATGCCAGGGCCAATCTGAAAACTGGAAAATTGTTCCCGGAAAAATTACGACCCCCTGGGCAGACAGTGTTCATGTCAAAAATGTTTTGCCGGAGTATCCCCGGCCACAGATGAAGAGAAATGATTGGACTAATCTGAACGGACTTTGGCAATATGCCATTTTACCAAAATCAGAAACAGGTGAAATTCCTGCTTCCTTCGAAGGAAATATATTGGTGCCCTTTGCGGTGGAATCCGCTTTGTCCGGCGTGGGGAAAACGGTAGGAAAAGATAATATTCTTTGGTATCAAAGAGAGATTTCTATACCCAAAAACAGGAAAGGAAAGAAATTACTCTTACACTTTGGGGCCGTTGACTGGAAGAGTGACATTTATGTGAATGGAACCAAAGTTGGGTCCCATGAAGGAGGTTATGATCCTTTTTCAGTGGATATCACTTCCGCTTTAAAAAAAGGAACATCACAAATGTTAGCAGTTCGTGTTTGGGATCCCACGGATGATGGGCCGCAGCCACATGGCAAACAGGTCATAAAGCCCGAAGGCATTTGGTACACACCTGTAACCGGCATCTGGCAAACAGTCTGGCTGGAAACGGTTCCGGAAACCTACATTGTTTCAACCAAACAAACGCCTGACCTCGATAAAAAGAATCTTGCTGTTTCAGTAAAAATTGAAAACCTGCAGTCCAATGACGAGGTATCTTTTTCTGCCTGGAAAGGCAATGAAAAAATAGGCGAAACCAAAGGTAGAAATACATCTGTTACCTTAAATATTCGTTCACCGGAAAAATGGTCTCCTACCAATCCTTTTTTATATGACCTGAAGGTAACGGTATTGCGTAATGGTAAAATGATCGATGAAGTAAAGAGTTATTTTGCGATGCGGAAAATTTCTATGGCACCGGATAAAAACGGCAT
>JBBSSE010000366.1:0-3756 GCA_038242375.1 Chitinophagales bacterium | reverse complement strand
TATGTTAAAGACGACCTGGGTGTTTTCAGTATTTTGAGGTATTAATATAAATTGGTAAAAAACATCGGCAGAGGAATTAGATTTCAGTGCAACATTTATGGTGTCTGCTGTGGAAGGTATTTTTTTAAACACGAGTTCTACTCCTTTCGTATCTTTCAACGTAACGGAGGAATTATCATTCTTGTACGTGATTTGCACGCTGCTATCTTTCTCCATCGGAAGGAACCATTCAGGCCATTTATGAAAATCATTTACATATTTATACACATCAGCCGTGGGAGCATTGATGCCAATAGATTTTGTAACAGATATTTTAGAGGGTAAAAGAAGGCTTAATAAAGAAAGCATTCCGAGGATAAATAAAAAACCAATTGTAACAAAGATAATTTTTCGCATAATAAACAGTGGATAGTTAAACAGTTCGATTGATTACGACAAATGACGGCAATCTCTCTGTCTTGCAAAAGTATCAGAGAAAATTTAACCAAAGTAAATTATCTTTAAGTAACAAATGGCGTATCTTTATAGGACATTTGACGTAATAGAGTCATTCATTTATTAAAGTGATCATCATGAATAATCATCAAAAAACAAACTTTCCGAATAACCGTTCTTCAAAAATCGTTGAAGTAACCGATTTTACCTACAATGACTTTAAAGTAATTGCGGATAAAACAGACTTTTTACAAAAAGAATGGTCGGATTTGTTACACATTTCTGAAAGAACTCTTCAAAGATACGCGGGGAACAGTGGCAATTTTAATTTCAGCGTAACAGACCGTATTCTTCAAATAGATAAAGTTTTGGAAAGAGGAAGGGACGTATTTGGAAGCTACGCAAAATTCTTAATGTGGTTACGCGAGGAACCTCTCGTGTATGATGGCTATTTATCACTCCACTCTCTTGCAACATTTGAAGGAATCAACGAAGTACTTACCCAAATAGGAAGAATTGAACACGGCATTTTATTATGATAGTTTACAGACTCTCTACAGCTAAGTATGCTGATGATCTTTCCGGGGAAGGGGCCAGGCTTTATGGTGGTCGTTTTAATCCTGTTGGAATACCTGCCCTATACACTTCTGAAAATATTTCTTTATGCATTCTCGAAATATTGGTCAGAGCTTCGAGACTAACAATTCCGGATAGTTACACGCTCATTTCCATTGAAATTCCGGATACAGATATCCGGGAAATTAAACTGAAAAAACTTAAGAACGATTGGCAAAACGACCTGGATTATACGCAGGGAATTGGCGAGGATTTTTTAAAAGAAAACAAGGAAATGTGTTTAAAAGTTCCATCGGCTGTTATACCAATCGAACACAATTATATTTTAAATCCATCTCATGCCGGGTTTAAAAAAGTAAAAATCATCGGCACTCAATTGTTGCAACTGGATAAGAGGTTGTTTAAAAAATAAATATCCAATCAATGAATCATACTTATTTAATCACCGGTGGAAATATAGGTGATAAGAAAATAAATCTTAAAAATGCGGCAGGTTTAATCGAAAAAAAGATCGGGCATATTCTTAAAAGTTCAGCAATTTATGAAACCGCTGCCTGGGGAAATACAGATCAGCCTTCCTTTTATAACCAGGTCCATTTTGTGGAAACTGCACTTAAACCCGACGAATTAATGTTCACCATTTTAGATATTGAAAAAAGAATGGGAAGAGTAAGAACGACAAAAAATGCCGCCAGGATTATTGACATTGACATTCTCTTTTTCAACGATGAGATCATTGAAACAGCATCTGTATTGGTGCCACATAAAGAAATCCCTAACCGGAAGTTTGTTCTCAAACCTTTACTTGAATTGGCACCGGATTATATACACCCAATTTTAAAAAAGACGATCACTCAACTTGAGGCAGAAACAACAGATACTTTAGAAGCATTTCCTGTTAGAAGCCAGAATCCCAAAACGGGAATAGCGGATGAATAAACTCTAAGAAAAATAGCCCAAAAGACGAAATGCTTTAAAATGAATGAAGGGACTATCTCCTTCCTGATTATGATTACATTTGTCACAAAATATTTATCAGCATTTAAGAATGAACTATCCTTTCATTACCATAGAGGGCAATATCGGCTCAGGTAAAACAACTCTTGCACAATTATTAAGTGACCATTTTAATGCACGCCTTATCCTGGAAGAGTTTGCAGACAATCCATTTCTTCCAAAATTTTATGAGAACAAAGAGCAATATGCTTTTCCGTTAGAGTTGTTTTTTATGGCAGAAAGATATAAGCAACTGAAAGATCTTTTACAAACAAAAGATCTCTTCCAAAGTGTGACCATATCAGATTATATGTTTACCAAATGCCTGTTGTTTGCAAAAGTAAATTTGCCTGAGGAAGAATTTTTACTATACCAGAAACTTTTCAATATTATAAATCCGCAATTAGTACAACCGGATCTGTTGGTTTATTTACACGCTCCGATAAGCAAATTAAAAGAAAATATAAAGAAGAGAAACCGTAGCTACGAACAATCCATCGATCCCGAATATTTATTATCCTTACAGGAAATGTACACGCAATATATCAAACAACACAATATAAAAACACTTTTTATTGACGTTACAAATGCCGATTTCGTTAAGAATCCGGATCAGTTTCAACAAATTTTGGAGGCATTGAATAAAGATTATGAGGAAGGTCAACATTACCTGATGCTTGCATAGGTGTTAGGTATCAGGTATCAGGTGTCAGGTATCAGGTATCAGGTATTAGGTGTTAGGTGTTAGGTTCCAGGTTTAAATTCCAGCAATTCCTGCCCAAAATTCGTGGTTAAACTTTCGTGTGGAAAAAATTCATGAAGGATAAAAAAATACCCGGAACATATTGTTGAAATATATTCCGGGCATATTAAAAATAAATACCGGCTTAGGATATTTCTACCAACTCAATATCAAAAACCAATTCTTTTCCGGCAAGTTCATGATTTGCATCAAGTATGACCACTTCGTCTTTTACTT
This sequence comes from Chitinophagales bacterium, assembly GCA_038242375.1. Lineage (GTDB taxonomy): Bacteria > Bacteroidota > Bacteroidia > Chitinophagales > Chitinophagaceae > Ginsengibacter. The sequence goes on along the minus strand of JBBSSE010000366.1, from coordinate 770 downwards.
CTGTAACTACTACAGGAATCGGTTGACCTTCCTGGTTTTGAAGTTGCAGTTTCATTCCTTTTTCCAATTTCATATCGTCAGGGATATTACTTTTAGGAAACTCAATGATCGCATCTTTATTCTGTTGACCATAAGCATTTTCAGGAGCAATATTAATCGTCTTTTTATCACCAACTGCCATACCGGGGATAGCTTCATCGAAGCCTTTAATCATTTGTCCCGCACCAACTGTAAAAGCCAATGGCTCTCTGTTGCTGCTTGAATCAAACTGCTCTCCTGAAGTCAATTTTCCGGTGTAATGCACCTTTACATGATCGCCTTTTTTTGCTGTGCTCATAATTTTCTATTTAATCATTTTATAAATACAGATACATTTAATTAACATATATCTGGTTTAAGGTAAAGTAACAAATAATATTTTATTTAAAAATGCAAAAAATCATTATGAATAACATTTTATAATTAATTTATCATGTTTTACAACGATATCATTGTATTTTACGCACGTTTAAAAGAATTAAAAAAAGATACAAATGAACGTAAGAATTTTATTGATCTCCGCACTGATGCTTTTAGGAATCACTGCTTTTTGTCAATATAATATCAAGCCCGGCGCAAATAATATGCGTGAATACATTCCATTATTGAAGGGGAAACGAGTAGGTCTTTTTGCGAATCAAACGTCAATGGTAGGAAGTGTACATTTAGCTGATACCTTACAAAAATCAGGGATAAATATAGCCATGATCTTTGGGCCGGAACATGGGTTC
>JBBSSE010000365.1:0-3760 GCA_038242375.1 Chitinophagales bacterium | reverse complement strand
CATTTTGTTCATCTTTCAGCACATTTGATAAATGCACTTAAAACATTCGGAATCAACCAAAAGGTATATGTGGATTATTGTCCAATGGTAAATAATGATGTGGGAGCATTTTGGTTGAGCACAGAGAAAGAAATTCTCAATCCATATTTTGGAGCGAGTATGCTTCGGTGTGGGGATATTTCGGATGAAATAAACTAAACTATTCGGGGTGTGTCAGCGCTTTTATTTGACAAGAACAATAAAGAAAGAAATCTTAATAATAGACCAGTAAAAAAGTTTGGATATGGAATTCCAAATGAAGTTTTTTAAACAAAAAACCGTGTTGCACTTATGAGTAGAACACAGCTTTCTAATTAAAACTTTTCATTTTTACCCTTTTCCAGAATCATTTGTATTTCTTCATAGTCAAAAAAATGTATGCCGCCTATTTTTGAATAGTGAATAATGCCGGAAGCTTTTAGGGTTTGTAAAGTACCCGGTGATATTTTTAGCAGCCTTCTTACTTCGTGAGACTTGAGCCATTTTTTAGGAACGATATTGATTTGAGTTTTTAGCTCTGCAATTAATTCAACCAATAATTGCTTTTTGAACTGTATTAAATCATCAACTGTAATAAGTTGGCTGGCGAAGATATTTCTCGGGTACTCTTCACCACTGTAGTTTCTGAATGTTTGTTCCATATCGCACATTTTTCTTGTTCACAATTAATATCAGACGACATCATTTACTGCTTAAAGTTACAACCGATTTTAAAACGTTTTAATTGATAAATGTCAAATAATATTATTTAGCATGGATTATTATTGCTTAGCCCATACTCTCCTACTTCATCACTCACTACGATCAACTTTACTTGAGAGTTTTTCCTTTAAAGATTTCATATCCCGACTAACCTTCAGATCGAGTATTTTTGCATAGTACTGGGTAGTACGGAGATTTTATGCCCCAACATTTTAGAAACTGTTTCGATTGGAACATCATTATTTAATGTGATCGTAGTAGCAAAAGTATGCCTGGCCATATGAGATGTAAGGTTCTTTTTGACACCACATACATCAACAATCTCTTTTAAATATGCGTTCATTTTTTGATTAGAGAATACAGGGAATACCACATCAGCTATTATACATTGCACATTGTTCTGATATATATTTAAAAGAGTTTCTGCGAATGGTAAAAGAGGAATCCTTAGGGGGATATCATTTTTTTTCCTATTGGCAAAAATCCATTTTTCTCCATCGACCCCAACTGTAATCTCTGCTCTTTTTAACTTTTGAACATCACAAAAAAGCCCGCAAACAGGACGTTTTAACGGGCTTTGATGATAAAAAATTGATACTAAGTGGAGCTGCAGGGATTCGAACCCTGGTCCAAACATATTCGCCATAAGCCTTCTACATGTTTAGTCTTACATTAATTGTCGGAGAAAGGCAGGGGTAAAACAAACCAATCTTTCTCTTAGCTGTATAGTCTTAAGCAATCCTCACAGCCTTGAATTGCAGCAGCCTGTTTTATTTTTGAGTCGGCGGAAGAGCATGGCAACAGACCTGGCCAGCTTCAACGGCCCTAATGGTAGCTAGTCTATCGACTATGCAGCCATGGCATACTGAGTATTGCCAATTAGAGTTTACGTATTCAGATTAAAGTGCTAATTACGCAACGCACTACATGCTTATACCTACAAAGAACTATGCTGTCAAAACCGGTCAGCCCCATTTTGAAAGGACGACAAATTTAGGAAGAAATATTTAGATGGCGGATTAAATAATTGTTGAAGATATGCTACGCGTTGAAGATGGTTGAATGCTACGCGTTGAATACTTCGTGTTGAGTGGAACTTCAAACTCCAAACTTCAAACTTCAAACTTCAAACTTCAAACTCCGTCTGAACTCCTAACTCTGAACTCCTAACTCCGAACTTCTCCAGAATCCCTTATTTTTGCGCGCTCAATTATATTATATTTCATGACACCCATCGAATTTTATCAACAGGAGTTAGCGGAACTACAGAAGGAATTAAAAAAATTAAAGCAACGAAAATCTTCGTTTGCATGGCTCCGGCTGGGAGCGATCATTGGACTTTTTCTGGTATTTTATTTTCTCTGGTCATTGGGAGCGTTCTATGTGGCAGGTGGAAGTATCTTGCTGGTGTTTATTTTTATACGATTGGTGCATGCTGACCTGGACAATCAGGATTTAATCAACCATACAAAGAAACTCATCATCATTAATGAAAATGAACTCAAAAGCATTGATGAAGATCTCTCTCCATTTGAAAATGGCAACAAACACATTACAAAGGATCACCCCTATAGCAATGACCTGGATATTTTTGGTCCCGCTTCCCTGTTCCAGTTTTCGAACAGAACCACTTCAGAAATGGGCAGCTACCAATTGAGTGAATACCTGAAAGCACCTTCGCCGATAGAAGAAATTGAATTAAGACAGGATGCAGTAAAAGAATTAACTGGCAAAATTAAATGGATTCAGAATCTACAGGCGGAAGGAAAAAAGGAACCAATTTCTTTTCTAACGAAGAAAAGGCTATCCACCTGGATGCAGGAACCACCTGTTTTTTCCAGTTTCAAACCCTGGAAGTGGCTCCGGTATTTACTTCCCGCAATCGTTTTAACTATAATCTGTCTTTACATTTATGACATTGTGGGCGATACTATCTTCTTTTTAACCCTGTTGATTTTTGCTGTGATCGCATACCAGATCAATAAATACGTAGCGCCCATCCATGAACAATTATCTAAAATAGCGGATGAATTAAACACGTTGAGCGCCAGTATTTCATTCATTGAAAAAGAAACGTTTATTAATCCTCTTTTGAAAAAATTGCAATCTGCTTATCTCCAAAAAGATCAGAAAGCCTCAAAGAATATTTATGAGCTCAAAAAGATCCTCGATAAATTAGATCTGCGCTACAATCTTGTGCTCTCCCTTCCTTTGAATCTCCTTCTCCTGTGGAATCTTCAGCAGATGCTGGATTTAGAAAAGTGGAAATCCAAACAACAGGAAAACCTGGACCTTTGGTTTGAAAATCTTGGACATTTTGAATCATTGAACAGTTTTGCCGTTATAAATTTCAATAACCCGAATTGGGTTTTCCCGGAAATAAAACCCGCCTATTTTTCTATCTCCGGAACAAGAATCGGGCATCCGTTAATTCCGAAAAAGAAACGTGTTGATAATTTTATTTCTATTCCTGCCCAGGGAGAATTAATGCTGATCACCGGCTCTAATATGGCCGGAAAAAGTACGTATTTGAGAAGCATTGGCGTCAATACTGTTTTGGCTATGGCTGGCGCGCCGGTATGTGCGGAGAAGTTTTCTGTTTCGCATGTAGACATTATCAGCAGTATGCGCATTACGGATAACCTCGAAGAAAGCACCTCTACTTTTTATGCCGAACTAAAGAAATTAAAGAGCATCATTGAAAAGGTCAACAAAAATGAAAGGGTCTTTATTTTATTAGATGAAATATTACGTGGAACGAACTCCCTCGACCGGCACACCGGTTCAAAAGCGCTCATAAAACAATTAATCAAGAAAAAGGCCGCCACCATCATTGCTACCCACGATCTGGAGTTGGCAAATATCAAAAATGAATACCCCGATAACATCCTCAATTATCACTTTGATGTACAGGTAGAAAACGATGAACTCTTTTTTGATTATCAATTAAAACCGGGAATCTGTACCAGTTTGAACGCGTCTATTTTGATGAGAAAGATTGGGATAGAGTTGTAGAGCT
>JBBSSE010000364.1:0-3760 GCA_038242375.1 Chitinophagales bacterium | reverse complement strand
GTTATAAATTCTGATGGAAATATTGAGGTAATGGGTCAGGAATTACCAACCTCCGCAAAGGTAACAAGTACAACTTCCGTTAAAACAATGTAGGTCATCAAACTAATAGATTAAAAGCCCTGTTTTTGTGGGGCTTTTTTTTATTTAAAAAATTGCAACCTAAATTCCTAAATCACATTTTTACTTTACAATGAATGGGTTACACCCTTCATTTTTACCAAACCCATATAATTACATTGATTATTTTTGCCTCGTGAAAAAATATTTCCCCTACGTATTGTATTATATCTATTGGCTACTGTTTTTTATGGCAGCGAGAGGTCTTTTTTTAATTTATGAGGCACCTCTAACCAAATCACTTAGTGCCGGCGAAATATTTAATACATTTTATTATGGATTTCGAATGGATGTTTCCTTTTCTGCCTATATCTGTATTTTCCCCTTCATGCTGTTTTTAATAAAATCTGTTTTTCTCCGCTTTCCTGATAGAAAAATAATTCAGATCTATACATATTTTCTAATTATTGTTCTATCGTTTTTAAATATTTCTGATCTTGAACTTTATAAAAACTGGGGATTCAGAATGGATGCTACGCCCCTCCTCTATTTCAAGGATCCAAAGGAAATGGCCGGAACAATTTCTTCCGCTCCGGTATTTTTATTATTATTTATCTGGGCAATTTTTACCTTCCTGCTCATTTTTATTTATAAAAGATATTTCAATCGCCTGATGGAAAAAAGACTGAAAAGAATCAATATTCCGGATCTCTTACTTTCTCTTTTATTAATTGCTGTTTTATTTATTCCCATCAGAGGAGGAATTCAAAAAATCCCTATGAACCAAAGTGATGTTTATTTTTCTAAAAAACCATTTGCTAATCATGCGGCGATCAATTTACCCTGGAACATTTCATTTTCTCTTTTAAATCAGCACAATGGGAAAAATCCTTTTGATTATTTACCCGAAAAAGAGGCGGCTGATTTAGTGCATTCATTATATAATACAGCTCCGGTAAGAAGCTTATCTGTTTTAGATTCCGGAAGGCCAAATATTATCTTCATCATTTTGGAAAGTTTTACGGCTAAATTTATAGGCCATTTAGGCGGCGTTCCGGGAGTAACACCACAATTGGATAAAATAGCAGCAGAAGGTTTGGCATTTACAAATATTTACGCAGCGGGAGATAGAAGTGAAAAAGGCCAGATTGCTATTTTAAGTGGTTATCCCAACCAGGCAATTACCTCTATTATAAAAACCCCCAACAAGACAAGAAATCTTCCTTCAATAAACGAGGTACTTTCTAAAAAAGGATATACCACCAGTTTCATTTACGGAGGAGAATTAGAATTCGCCAATATTAAATCCTATTTATTAAACACGGGTTTTGACAAATTAGTGGATAAATATTCCTTTCCCGTTTCTCAACGCACTACTTCATGGGGAGTTCATGACGAGTATGTTTTTGACCGGTTTTTTGATGATCTGAAAAAAGAAAAAGAACCCTTCTTCTCTACTTTCTTTACACTTAGCAGTCATGAACCGTATGATGTGCCCTTAAAACATTTTCAAGGAAATGATCTGACTTCCCTGTTTAAAAACTCCATGTATTATACCGATAGCGTACTCGGGAATTTTATACAAAGAAGTAAAAAAGAAAGTTGGTGGAAAAATACCCTTATTGTGCTGGTAGCAGATCATGGTCATCCCCTTCCGGGAAATGACCCGAATGATAAACCTTCCAAGTTTCATATTCCGCTGGTATTCACAGGTGGGGCATTAAAAAAGCAGAGAAGTTTTGATGTGATCGGATCTCAAACAGATATTATAACTACGGTGCTGGATCAATTACATATTCCATCAAAACAGTTTGAGTGGGGCAAGGATTTATTGGATTCATCGGCAAAATCTTTTGCCTTTTATTCATTCAATAATGGATTTGGCTGGGTAACACCAAAGGGAGTTGCGACGGTGGATAATGTTTCAGGCCTTATATATAAAGATCCTGGTTTTGATACCTCTCAATTGAAATACGGGAAAGCATACATGCAGTTTTCCTATCAAAATTTTCTGGATCGCTAAGATGCTAATTATATAATGATCAATAACCGATGTTCTATCTTTGAATCAAATCAGACCAATTTATGAAAGAAATAAAAAATATTCTTCAGGCCTCCATTGATGTAAAAAAGCAAATTCTGGAAGATGAAAATCTTCTAAAAACGATTGAAGATTGTGTCATGACGATTGAGAGCGCATTTAAAAAAGGTAAAAAAGTCTTGTTTTGTGGAAATGGAGGAAGTGCATCAGACGCGCAACACCTCGCAGCAGAGTTCAGTGGCAGATTTTACACGGACAGAGATGCCCTTCCTGCAGAAGCACTTCATTGTAATACATCTTATTTAACAGCCGTAGCGAATGATTACAGTTATGATGTCATTTATTCGAGGCTCATAAAAGGAATTGGAAATGAAGGAGACGTTTTAGTGGGTTTAAGCACGTCCGGAAATAGCAAAAATATTGTGAACGCTTTTGAAATGGCAAAAGAAAAACAAATGATCACGATCGGTTTTACCGGTTCTAACGGAGGAAAATTAAATGAGCTTTCCGATTATTTAATTAATATTCCATCAGATGATACACCACGGATACAGGAAAGCCATATCACGGTGGGCCATATCATTTGCCAGTTGGTAGAAGAAATTTATTTTGCAGAAACAAATGATTAAAGAAGCCATTATTTTAGCTGGTGGCCTGGGCACAAGACTCCGTGAGGTAGTGGCTGACAGGCCAAAATGCATGGCTCTCATCAATGGGAAACCATTCCTGCATTATCTTGTAGAATACCTGCAAAAAGAAGGAATTACCCATTTCATTTTTAGTGTCGGCTATCTGCATGAAATAATCGAAGATTATTTAAAATCAATGCATCCTGCGATCAATTATCAGATTTCTTTAGAAGAAGAACCATTAGGAACAGGAGGCGGAATTAAACTTGCATGCAAATTAACCAGTGGTGAAAATGTCATTGTGTGTAATGGAGATACAATGTATAAAGTAAACATTGCGGAATTATCTACATTTCATGAACCAATACAGGCTTCCTGTACGCTTACTTTAAAGCCAATGCAAGATTTTGACCGTTACGGCGTGGTGGAATTGAATGAAGATGGATCTGTTCTTTCATTCAAAGAGAAAATGTTTTATAAAGAAGGGCTTATAAATGGCGGAGTTTATGCATTAAATGCAAAACGTTTTTTAGCAGAAAACCTACCTGAGAAATTTTCTTTTGAAAAAGATTTCCTGGAGAAAAAAATTCATTCCCTAAAAAATAATTCAGAAATATTCGGATGTGTGCAGGACAATTATTTTATTGACATCGGCATCCCGGAAGATTATAAAAAAGCCGAAAAGGAAATAGGAATTTAAAATGTACATAAATCCAAAATCCAAAATCCAAAATCGTTCAGGCCGCCAAAGCCAAGCGTCCCGACCGGGGTTCATCGGCCCAAATCCCCAATTCCAAATCCTAAATCCCAAATCCCAAATCCCAATCTCCAATCCTAATTTAAGCACATGGAACTACTCAAAAATATCGATAGCACCTGGACACTTTTCATAGATCGCGACGGCGTGATCAATCGTGAAAAGAAAGATGATTATATCCATATCTGGGAGGAATTTGAGTTTTATGAAGGCGTGAAAGATGCCATGAAAATTTTCAATGAAACATTTGGGCGGATTATTCTTGTCACAAATCAG
>JBBSSE010000363.1:0-3788 GCA_038242375.1 Chitinophagales bacterium | reverse complement strand
CAAAAAAAGTCCCCCTGAACAGTTTTTAGGGGGATTTTTATTTGTGCTTTTATTTGAAAAATTAAATTGAAATAGCCTCGTAGATAAAATGTTCTTTATAAAAAAAACCGGCTAATAAAAAGATTTTATAAGCAGGTTCTTAAGAAGGTTGAATAGTATGTTCGTTTTTTATTTCTTTTTAAGACTTAACAGAAATTGATCTAAAGCGGCAGGCATGCTTGAAGTACCAGGTTGAGGGGCTATTATATCAGGATGAAAACCTGCTTTTAAAACAGCCTTAAACGTATTGTCTCCAAATACACCAATTAAGGTTCCGTTTTGATTATAATCAGGACAGTTTTCAATAAAACTTTTTACCCCTAAAGGAGTAAAAAAACAGATGATTTGGTAGGAATGTTTTTTAAGTATTTGTGTTACGTCATTTGAAATAACTTTATACAAAACAGGTATAGCATAATCGCAATTATTGGAAATAAGCCAGTTGGTGATTTCACTATCAAAGTTTTCAGAACATGGGTATAAAAAACGTTCCTGAGCTTTGAATTTATTGATCTCATTAAACAGATTTTTATTTGTGCCATCTGTGCCAAAAAAGACTTTCCGTTTTCTATACAAAATAAATTTTTGCAGATAGAGTGCAACAGATTCTGTTACACAAAAATATTTCGTTTCAGGAGAAACAGTTATTCTCATTTCCTCACAGATTCTGAAAAAATGATCAATAGAATTCCGGCTTGTAAAAATGATCGCAGTATAAGTGGCGATATCAATTTTTTGTTTCCTGAATTCCTTTGCAGGCACGGGCTCTACCCGTATAAATGATTCAAACTCTATATTTATATTGAACTTTCGTGCAAGTTCAAAATAAGGAGATTTTTCATTTTCAGGCCTCGGCTGTGAAATAAGTATGTTTTGAATTTGGTTGAGCTTTTTTGGCTCGGTCTCAGTTAGTATTTGCATTTTAGGATTCATACGGTATATGCAAAGTTAACATTATTTTGTTTGTTAACCTTAATGTGTATGCACCAAGCATTTAAACTAAATAGTCTACTGCTATTTTATAAAAAATAAATAGCGGGATTATTTCTGCACCCACCACAAAAATAAAAAGATGCAGAGAGTTTATATTTAATTTCTTTTCAAGAGCACCATAGCTTTTCGCATATCTCGATAAAAAAAGCAAGGAAATAAATAAAGCAGATATTGCTGCTATGGAAGGTATCCAATCTTTCATTGAAAAAGCAAGAAGTATTACAAAGGGAAGGAGCAAAACACCCATGATTTTATTGACCAGGAAAATCACAAAAATATAATTATCAATCGTACTTTTTATGCCGGCAATCCAACCTGTAAACTTAAGAATGATAAATTTGATCAAATAGATAACGATCAAACTTAAAATGCAAATAATCAGTAGAGTTTTTGGATTTATAGATTGCACCCTATTGAAGTATTTAAAGAGCAGCCAGATGTACATTCCACCGGATAAAGTGAAGTAAATATTCAGAATAAATGATGGGAATTTAGCCTGAGAAAGTTGGTCCGTCAATTGGGTCTGGCGCAAGGAAGTATTGAAAAATATTCTAAAAAGATTATTAAAATACATCGGATAAAATGTCTTAAAAAGAGCCAGGATAAATAAGAGAATACAAATTAAATAAAATGTGAATTCTTTTCCGTGAAATGTTCTTAATTCCTGGAGGAAATAAATGCCGTGATCTTTGGTATTTATAAATTTATTATTCGCTAAAACCCTATCGGTTACTTTGTTGGTGTTTACCAAAATTGACCCTGGAGATGCTACCCCTTGTAGATTACTGAGTAGGGAAGTATCGGCTTCATTCATAACAGCTCCGGCATTTTGCGTATCTAATGCGGCAGCCGGCCTTGAACGGTTATTGGGTATAATTGCAGTATTGGGTATAACAGCAGCCTCTTTTTTTTCCGGATTATTCATACCCTTTAAAGTGTCCTTTTTCGCTGGTTTTTGGCTAAGGATATTTGAGATAATTCCAGTGTCCTTTTTAATTATTTTGGCTGTATCTTTTTTCTTTATAACCGTATCCTTTTTCTTTATAACCGTATCCTTTTTCTGATGAATTGTATCTCTTTCCTGGGCTTGAATATGGAGACTCCCTGCCAAAAAAGCAAAAAGCAGCAGGAAAGAAATAATCAATTTTAAATTCATGGGTCAAAAATAGTTGATATAGCCAAAATGTATCTTAGAAGAATTACGGATGTCAAATTTTACATCGTTTCGTTTTCCTAAAGCAACACTTAAATTTAATAATCCAACTTTTGTTTCAAATTCCAATCCAATTCCACCGCTGATAAAGGAATTTGAATAATGAAATTGGTTGATGTTTGTTTCAGTCAGAGCGCCATCTGAAAATGCAAAAAAGTAGGAATTCAAGCCAATAAGGTATCGGTATTCCGCTGTTAATACGGCATATTGATTGGCATAAATACTTTCTTCTGCAAATCCACGAAGTAAATGATATCCGCCTATACGGAATAATTCATTCTGAAAAATTTGGGGACTTTGGATAATTCCTCCGTTTACGGCAAATTTAATTACGCTATTTCCGGCGAAGTTAATGTATTGAGCGGCCTGTCCGGAAATTCTTAAGCGATAACTTTTTAATTTAATGGAATCATACAATGAACCAAAATCGAAAGCGGGATTTTGTGGATCTTTCAGGACAAGAATATCATTATTCTTACCTATTTTCTTTATGCCTGCCGCAGCCGTTATACCGAGTTCGGTTCCCTTTCTTGGGTTGTTCCGGTAATCGGTATTATTAAACAGATAACCCAAACCAAAATTACCTGAACGGACATCAATATTAAGTGGGAGTTTTTTGGAAAAAATTACCTGGTTCGTATCTACTCCACCGGATAATAAATAGCTGTTTTCATTTTGATAAAATACTTTTAAAGTACTCATAGAGGAAACAATATAATTAATTCCAAATAAGGCAGTGACTTGCAGATATGCCGAATCCCGTTTAAGGAGGTCAAATGAAAAATCAATTCCAAAATTAGAATTAAGAATATATGGATGTGAATAACCCAATTTTAAGCGTGGTGATTGAGGTTGTAATTGCTGCCAGTTCACCAAAATGTTTTCTCCCGATCCGAGTGCATTTTTTAAATCGAGGTTTACATCAGCGGTTATTTGCGTTTTCCCGGTGATTTTATTTCCAGGCAAGAAACCGACCAACACATCTACTCTGCTGCTTTTTTTAGGCTCCAGGTACAAATTCAGGATTGCCCCGCTTCCAAGCATACTTAAATTCCAGGGACTACTTTCCTGCAGATAAGAAAGGTTTTTCAGGTTTTTACTTATCTCTTTCAGTTTTTGCACATTGTACAAACTTCCATTGTGAATGTCCAGGTAGTTTTGGATAAATTTATTTTTGATTTTGGCAGTGCCATGAATAGTAATGCTGTCAATGACGTACAATCTTCCTTTGTCAATGATCAGTTCTCCTGAAAGGGAATTACCGGAGATCTCAATATTTTTGATCCTCACCTGCGCAAAAGGGTAGCCGGTTTCTTCATAATAATTTAATATTTTTTCCCTTAGCAAGGGTAATTGATTCAGAGGTAAATTGGTTTTATCCGGTGAAATCCGAAGATTGGTTAATAATTCAGTTTCTAAACTATCTGTCTGAATATTTTTCCATTGATATTTAGGCCCAAGATATACATCCACAGTTGCAAAGGCAGAATCATATGAAACCGAATCCAATGAGGCCACGGGATAGCCATCTGCCAGGAGTAAT
>JBBSSE010000362.1:0-3793 GCA_038242375.1 Chitinophagales bacterium | reverse complement strand
CTGTGCAGGAAATGCTGGGCCACGAAAGCATTACCACCACTGAAATTTATACGCACCTTGACCGGGAATATTTAAGAGATACGTTGCAGCAGTTTCATCCGGCGTTCAGGAAATAGTTTGAAGTTTGTAGTTTGTAGTTCAATTCAAAGTTCGGAGTTCGAAGTTTAGAGTTCAGAGTTCAGAGTTCAGAGTTCGGAGTTCAGAGTTTTTGCTCATAGCTCAGGGCTTATAGCTGAAAGCTTATAGCTCATAGAGCTCATAGAGCTCATAGCTGACAGCTCATAGCTCACAGCCCATTGCTCACAGCTCCAACTCCATTATTCTTCACGCGGCGGTTATAATTTTTAAACATACTTAACCATTTCAATTTAAGCACACCCAAAACACCTTCCTTTACAATTCCCTTATTCATTTTTGAAATACCATGTTGCCGGTCAATAAATGTAATAGGAACTTCCTTTATTTTAAACCCCAGTTTCCAGGCGGCAAATTTCATTTCTATCTGGAAAGCATACCCAACAAATACGATCTTATCCAGGTTAATCGCTTCCAGTACTTTTTGCGTATAACAAACAAATCCCGCGGTAGGATCTTTTATAGGCATCCAGGTAATTAACCTTGTGTAAACAGACGCGCCTTTGGAAATTCCCACCCGGATAATAGGCCAATTCCTGATCTCGCCTCCTGGCACATAGCGTGAGCCGACAGACATATCTGCTCCGCTCGTTTTGCAGGCCTGGTATAGCTTATCCAGATCATTGGGATCGTGGGAAAAATCACAATCCATTTCAAAAATATATTGATAGCCTTTTTCAAGAGCATACCTGAATCCCATTATATATGCAGTTCCAAGTCCTAATTTCCCCGAGCGCTCCTTTAAGAAAAGCTTTCCGGGATACACGCTAAAAAGATCTTTTACAATACCGGCTGTTCCATCAGGAGAACCATCATCAATAATCAATACATGAAAATCCTGCTGAAGATCAAAAACAGCTTTTAGAATTTGAGCTACATTTTCTCTTTCATTGTAAGTAGGTATAATGAGAAGTTTTTCCAAGAATTATCGGCTGTTTTTTCTTTTATAATTATAGTTGTGTTACACCTATTTTTCAGTCATCTTTATTATAAAATACTGGTTATCTCTTAAGCAAAGCCCGGTTAAGAAGTTCAGTTAATTTTTGTTTTGTGTGAAGAGGAAAATCGCCTTTCATCATCCAGTCATAATATTGAGGTTCTGCTTTCAACACATCACATACCGGCCTGCCCTTAAATTTACCAAAATTAAAAACCTCCACATCATTTTCAAACACAAATCTCCTGGCAAAATCCACTATTTTTTCTTCTCCTGTAAATTGCAAGATCGTATCAACATTATCACCGAGGTGCGCGTATCTTTCCAACTGCGCCTCTAAAATTTCCCAGGTAGCTGAAGCGTCCGCTTCGGCAGAATGAGCGTCGATCAATTGCTTTTCACAATAAAACTTATAAGCAGCTTCCAATGTCCGTTTTTCATTCATGTGAAATATTGTCTGCACATCTACCATACGACGATCCGCCATATCAAAAATAATACCTGCTCTTAAAAACTCTTCCATCATCAGGGGTATATCAAACCTGTTGGAATTGTACCCTGAAAGATCTGCATTATCAATGAATTGTTTCAGCTCATTGGCTACCTCTTTAAAGGTAGGTGCGTCTTTAACATTATCATCCGTAATACCATGGATATCACTGGCCGTTTTTGGGATCGGCACCTGTGGATTAATCAATTTGGTTTTTGAAGTCCGGGTTTTGTCCGGCATTATTTTTATGACGGCAATTTCAACAATTCTATCCGTTGCCAGGTTAATACCAGTCGTTTCAAGATCAATAAAAACAATTGGTTTTCTTAATTGTAAAGCCATTTTCTATTCGTTTAAATTTAAATTTAGCCAGGGTCTTACCTGTTATATAAGGTGTTCAAAATATTCATTCCTTCGTAAGTTCCGCTGCTCATAAAAAGAAAGTTCGTATCCTTTTTTTCGATGTCTTTCAGCAGATCTTCCAACTTACCTCTTTTGGTAATAACATACAAACCTTCTTTTTCAAATCCATGCCGGACAGCCTCTTCCGGTAGGGGTTTCATTCTCTTCAATTCGAGGGCGTGATTACTGTAAAATACAATAGCATAATCTGCCTTTTCCATCGCTCCTTTATATTCCGACATAAAATCTGCATTCAGGCTACTAAAGGTGTGCAACTCCAATATAGCCGCTAATTTCCTTTCAGGAAATTGCTCCTTTACCGCATCAATGCTTGCTTTTACTTTACTGGGAGCATGAGCAAAATCCCTATAAACATTCGTCTCATTTTCAGATGAAATTAATTCAAGTCTTTTAGATGCTCCCGCAAAATTAGTAATAGTTCGTGCGAAGTTAACATCATTCATTTTAAGTTCTTTACAAACATAATAAGCCGCTTGCATATTGAGCAAATTATGCATTCCGAAAACTTCGAGGGAGACATTTATATCGCCGATCATTACATTCGTAACACCATTTAAAATGGTATGTTCCGGAAGTTTGTAGGGAATATACCGGATATCCGTACGCATATTTTCTGCCACCAGTTTGCTTAATACCGGATCCGTTTCATTATAAATCAGCACACCATTTTTTTCAATTTTATTTATAAAAATAACGAACTGTTCGAGGTAAAATTCAAAGGTTGGAAATACATTTATATGGTCCCAGGCAATGCCTGTGATGACGGCTATATGCGGAAAAAGAAAATGAAATTTCGGTCTTCTTTCAATAGCACTTGCCGGATATTCATCCGCTTCGCACACAATGATTGGGGCTTCTGTTACTTTCACACTCTGAGCAAAACCTTCCAGGCGGGCTCCAACCAAATAATCAAAATCAATATTATTATTTTGCAACACGTGCATGATCATGGCGGTCGTACTCGTTTTTCCATGACTTCCACCCACGGCCACACGGATTTTATCCAAACTTTCCTGGTAGATATATTCAGGGAATGAGTAAATTTTCAAGCCCAGTTCACGAGCCTTTATCAATTCAGGATTATCGTCCCTGGCGTGCATTCCCAAAATAATGGCATCTATTTCCGGAGAGATATTTTCAGCATCCCAACCCATTTTGGCCGGCAATATTCCCGCATCTTTTAAATTGGAAAGAGAGGGCTCAAATATTTCATCATCACTCCCCGTAATTTTATAACCCTTATTTTTAAGGGCGATTGCCAATTGGTGCATCACACTTCCACCAATTGAAATAAAATGAATCCACATAATTATTTTATATTCTGAATTTTTAACAATAGATTGAACTAAATTTCGTTTTTGCACTGCATTTCCGGAAAGGGTATCTTTAACTTCGCAAAATAATATTTATTAATCTAAACTTTATGAAAAAAATATTTCTGGTCTTTATTTTCGCAGCGTTTATCATTTTCACCTTCAGCTCCTGCAATAGTAGTAGAAGGAGTAAAACCGGTTGCCCTATGACAGATAATATTATTCACTAAATTATTTCACTTTTTATACTATGAACTGGATTCCTCTAAACGAAGAAGAACAATTAGAAAAAATTATTCAAAAATCTCAAAATACGCCCCAGGTTATTTTTAAACACAGTACGCGTTGCTCCGTAAGCTCCATGGCAAAAAACAGATTGGACAAAAATGAACAGCCGGAAGGAATTGATTTTTATTACCTCGATTTAATAAAACATCGCAATCTCTCTAATAAAATAGCAGAAGATTTTAAGGTAGAACATCAATCGCCGCAGAT
>JBBSSE010000361.1:0-3795 GCA_038242375.1 Chitinophagales bacterium | reverse complement strand
TTCAACACTTAATGCAAAGATGGGAACTGTTGTAAAAAACATCCGTCTCGTAGAAGAAAACGTGGAGCAGATAGAAGGCAGGATCGAAGGACAAACGATCGTTATTTTGACGAAGTATGTGAGGAAGCAGGGGAAGTAAGGGGTGCTAAATGGTTAAATTGTTAAGTTGTTGAATCGTTGAATTGCTAAGTTAGCAAAATGTTTTTTTTAATATTAAGAATAAAAAAAAGACCGCAACAGATTTCATTCTGTTGCGGTCTTTTTTATGAATTGTTTTTTAGGGAATACAATTAATTATGCACTGGTAAAAAAGCATACTTTTTACCATACTCCATCATCTGTTCGAAGAAGTTAGTAGGATATTCAATTTTTACATCGGTTATTTTATCTCCATCCATAACAGGTACATATTTTGGCTGAATAAATCCTTTGTATGGTTTGATGTTTAATGCATTGAATCTTTCCAGAACTTCTTTATGTAGTGCCTGATCTACTTTTACACCATAGTTTTCAACCAGGTTTTTACCTGCTGTATAATCTCCTTCAGATTTTATGCGCTGGATTTCGCGGAGTAACTCTCCAAACAATTGACGTAATTTATTATAATCATTTATTTGAACGTAGGTTTTGCCGTCTTTCTTTACAAACTGAACTACATTATCAGCCTTACCTTTTTCGTAAACCCACATCGCATTTAACTGACGGTTACGCATGTGTGCTTCCTCGAGGTTATTTCCTGGTTTGATACGCGTAAGTTGCGTCATTAGTCCATTCATCATGTAAGAATCGTATTCTGCTTTACCTGCATCAATGGAAGGCATTACTCCGATATCTACTAATTTCTGATCAAGCATATAATACAAGGCAACAAGGTCTGCTCTTGCTTCTTCTAAAGTAGAAGCATATGTTTTCAGTGTTTTATCCGGGGTTTCTACACCAGGATTTAATTGACCCGACGCATGACCGATCGCTTCATGCATATCTGTATGTAGATCGGAGGTAATGTCGCCATATTTTTTAATGCGATCTTTTACTGAATCACTCACACCAAATTCATCGATCATGCCGCTGGTAGCTCCATCAATATTATAAGAGTGCACGATGTTGCTCAGGGAAACTGATTTGGATCCATGATCCTTCCGGATCCAGTCATTGTTTGGAAGGTTAATGCCAATAGGTCCCGCGGGAGCAGTGGAGCCAGCTTCCATCACAACTGTGATAGCTTTGGCAATAATTCCTTTTACATTTTTCTTTTTATGCTCCGGCATTAATGGAGAATTATCTTCAAACCATTGTGCTTCTTTTGCAATAGCTTCTATTCGCTTGGTTGCTTCCATGTCTTTGATCGAAACAACACTTTCAAAACTTCCTTTAATTCCTAAAGGATCGTGGTAAACTTCTATAAATCCGTTCACAACATCTGTGCGGCTGTTCACATCATTTACCCAGGCAATGCTGTATTCATCAAACGTATGCAGGTCGCCGGTTTTGTAAAATTGCGCCAGTAAATCCAAGGATTTTTTTTGTTCTGCGTTCTCTGCCACGGTGCTTGCTTTTTCCAGCCAGTAAACAATTTTTTCAATAGCCGGGGAATACATACCGCCAACCTTCCAGACTTTCTCTGTTACCTGGCCATTTTCTTTTACCACTTTACTGTTCAATCCCCACATTGGAGGATTTCCTTTGCTATCCATTTTTCCGTAAAAATCTTCCACTTCTTTTTGCGTAACGCCTTCATAGAAATTAACTGAGCTGGCTTTTACATTATCAATATTTGCCCTTAAATCCACCAGTTTTGGTTCTACTTTCGGATCATAAATGATGGGTTGAACGCGGGCTAAAAATGCATCAAAACTTTCTCCTTCATTTACGGGGAAAAGAGTTGAATCACTTGCCTTGGCAACAGTGTTGAAATATTCAGTACTTACTTCCGGGAAGAATTTCTCATTCCCATAATGGTGGTGATTCCCATTACTAAACCAAACTCTTCCGCAATATTCTTCAAATTTTTTCCAGTCTGGTGATTTTTTATCGCCTGAATACGTACCATACATTGCTTCAAGCGTTTTACGGATGGTCAGGCCATTCTTGCTGTTCTGGTCGTAAAAAATATCCCTGCCGGCAAGTGCCGCTTCAGATAAATAATAGGCTAATTGTTTTTGTTGAAGAGACAATTGATTAAATCCCGGCACCTGGTATCTTAAAATTTTAAGATCGGCAAAAGATTGAGCCGTCACCTGGAAATCAGGATCGTACCCATCAGTGGCTGTTGTGTCTATCACGATCTTTTCTTTTTTGGTATCACTACCAGAATTGCATGAAAAAGCCACTGCACCAATGAGAATTGATGCAAACAGCGTTTTTGATTTAGATATCATAATTGTTTTTTAGAACTTTTAAAGAGTATAAAAATAAGAAATTGAAAAATAATGCTGCTATAAAATAAACAAGCGGTAAATGGTGGAGGTTATCATTTATAAGAGGGATAATTGATCAGGATTAAAGTCTGCCAGATTAGAGATTTGAGTATTTTAAATAAATGATGAAATGATGGATGAATGATCGAATACGACTCTAAAAGTTTAAAGAAGCATTTTAGGTACGAATTATACGAATTGTTCTATACAATTGGTAAGTTTTAATTCTAAAAACACAGGCCGCGTCCTGTTGGATTGCTCCAAAAAAAATGATCCCAGTACAATAAAAAGAATCCGGATTGAAATTGACATCCGGTTTTTTTGCAGGGATCGTTTTATACAGGTACCAAGGCCTGTATCTTAAAATATATCTTTGAAAAATTTCTTCATGTCTTCCCAGGAAGCTTTGTCTGCTGCTTCATTGTAGGCTATGGGCATATTGAATTTTTTACCCACTTCGGTTGCATTCGGATTCGAAAATGCATGTGTTGCTCCCGCGTATTCTTTGAAAGTATAGTCCACGCCGGCAGAATCCATTTCTTTTTTAAATTGGGCAACATGCGGATTTTCAAATTCATCAGCCGCTCCATGTAACACAAGTATTTTGGCTTTGATTTTACTCTTGTCCGGTGTTACTCCCTGCAAGCCACCGTGGAAACTAACAACTCCTTTCAGGTCAATTCCAAGTTTTGCCGCGTTCAGAACGAGCGCACCGCCAAAGCAGTATCCAATGGCGCCCATCTCTGTGGAATCTACCTCGGGATACGTTTTAAACTTGGAGAGTGCTGCATTTAAAATTACTTTGCTTAGGCTGAAATCATTGTAATAAGTTGAAGCAAGTTTTTGTGCTTCCTCGGGAGTGTTTCCTTGTTTGCCGTCTCCATATACGTCCACTGCCATTGTTGCATAGCCTAATTCGGCCAATTGTTTTGCCCGGCTGCGGGTATAATCATTTAATCCCCACCACTCCGGCACAACCAAAATTCCAGGTCTTTTACCCTTGATATTTCCATCATAGGTCACATAAGCATCATAGGTTTTGCCGTTTGATTCATACGTTGTTTTTTGTTCAATAATATTTGAAGTATTCTTATCCATGGTATTTGTTTTTTGGGCACTATTCTGGTTGATGTTGCATGACGCTGCTGCCATCGACATACATACCAAAGCCATAGTAATTGCTTTGAAATGCATAAAAATGATGAGTTTAATATAATGAAATTCTTTTAAGGCAATTTTTTTTTGGAAAAAGCTATAAACTTTGAGCTTTGAGCTAGAAGCCTATGAAGTACCTACAAACTATAAACTGACTCCGAACTTTGAACTCCGAACTTCAAACTAAAAACTAAAAACTCCAAACTAATTAAAGCCTTTTAAT
>JBBSSE010000360.1:0-3797 GCA_038242375.1 Chitinophagales bacterium | reverse complement strand
GTGCTCACCGGGATTATCTCCTAAAAGATGTTGCAGAATGAAAGATTAATTGAATTGACTTTAATTTGTACTTTTCTTTTTGCAAATTAAATTATCAACGCACTTTTTATAAAGAATATTTCAATCAATCTTTTTTCACAAACTTAAGCGTCTTTCTTTCAACATTTTTGAAAAGTTGAATCATATAAATTCCGTTGGACAAGTTGCTGATATCAATCGTTTCGATATCCTGCCTGATCGTTCTTTCGATCAGTTTTTTTCCATACATATCCGTAATGCTTAAATTTTCATATTCCAGAATCCCTTTAACGGTCACAGCTTTACCTGCAGGATTGGGGAATAAGGTTACAGCTTGCTCAGTTCCTTCGTAAATCTTCTGTACACTGCTGTATTCAAAGGTTCCGTCTTTATCCATCATTTTAAGACGATAATAATTGCTGCCCGGTGCAGGATCCTTATGTAAAAATCCATAATTATTTGCAGCGGTTGAAGAATTGCCTTTGGCATCTACCTCCCCGATAGCTATAAATTCTCTTCCATCCGTACTGTGTTCAATGGTGAATTTGTCACTGTTTTGTTCATCTGCTGTTTGCCAATCCAATTGAACAGCGGATGATTTTTTTGATGCTTTAAATTCAAGAAGTTTTAAAGGTAAGGGGTTGAGCATTGTGAATAAATGTGTGACAGTTTTCCCATTTAGAGTCGCTTCGAATTTCCACTGGCCCGGTACATTCATAACTGTTTTATCAAAGAAGTAATACAACCAAACTGTAGGATAAAATACATTATAGGGCGCCAATTGCCAGTTATACAATACAGCTCCGGAAGGTTTGGTGATCTTTAATTTAAAACTTTCTCCTCTTGGTATATTGTCCCTTGCATAAACAGGAAAATAGACTGTTTCACCGATGATAAAGGTGTTTTTGTAAAATGGTTTTTCTCCATTGCCGTCTTCATAACATGTGTAAACTGCGGGCATCGCCGAAGCCGTGGCCACTTTCATTATAGCGGGGTTATAATATGGTTCCTGGTTTGCCCACATACTCTCTGTACTGCTGCCATTGATATTGCAAGTGCCGGCAAAAGGATCTAAAAGTGTCTTATATTTATCGTCCTGCCAAACTTCAAAATGAAGATGCGGCCCCGAAGAATTACCGGAACTTCCTACAATACCCAGGAATTCTCCTTGTAATACAGTGGATCCAATAGGTTTTGTTGTAGCCGAACCTTTTTTCATATGACCATACCAGCATACAGTTCCATCGGTATTGCGTACATATACAGCATTCCAGATCCAGCAATCCGCAGGAGAAGCCGTAGTGCAGTTAACACAAACAGTATCAATTTTTTGATCATATTTATAAATAATGACTCCATCAGCAGCAGCAACGACCTCAACGGCATTCTGATCCATTTTTTGCCATCCAAAAGGGAAGGTGGTAAAATCTGTTCCCATGTGACCATCATAAGTGCGATTGCCACAATTGTAATCTTTAATCCTGGAAGAATTTAAAGCAGTATCTACAAAATTCACGATCCCATAAAATCCGGCATCATTAAATCCTGTAGCTTGCCTCATTGGAAGAATAAATTTTTGTGCCTGAGGTCCTTTTCGTTGACTTTCTGAAATAATGCCCTGCCTTTTTAATTCACTTGTATTTTCTTTTAATTTTTCTATGATTGCTTTCCGTTGCTCCGGACTTATTTCATCATGAAGTGCGGTTGGTTCAATAAAAAAACCCCCAAATGACGAAGCAGGCGGAGATTGTGCAATAGATAGATTGGTTAAAAGCAGAAAGAAAATGAAAATCGAAATAAAGTTGAATTGTTTCATGGAAGAAAATTAATGTAATGAAAAATGAATCGAACCAAAACATTGTTTGGAATGTTTTTTATATATCGTTTGAGTCCGTAACTGTCATCAAAACATTGGATATTTTCTTTCTTCCTAAAAATTTTCTTTACTATTTAAAAAACAAAGAATCTTTGGGCAGGCATGCATGGTCAATTTACGCTGCGTTTCTTCTTCCTCTATTTCATAAAAAAGTCAAACGTAATGCTGAATCAAATATATAATATTTTTTAATAGTCCAGATTATTTTTTTAAATGAAAAAAGATATTTTATTTTCTTACTCGGGTTTATTTTGTTTATGGCTTCTGTATCTTTTCGGATTTTAGTAAATATAACTTTAGCGTCAGAAGGAAGTGAACCTAAAACTGGTAGAGCATTAAGTTCCGGTCCCGAAGAAAAGATATCAACTGTCTCATATGTAGCAGGCATTGAAATATCTTTTTAAGTGCTTATATCAGCCCGGGAATTTTTTATTTGATTACCTTAATTTGGATCGTACCAGATACATGAATAGAAAAGGTCGTGGAGTAGATCGTTCCGTTTGCTGTTGCTTACTTTCCAGAGTTCGGGTGACGGAATTGCTATTTAGATAACTGTCCTCAACTTTAGGGAGTTGGAACAGGAAGTTTTTGTGCAAAATGTTTCAGAAGAATTTTCTATTCAAGCTGCGTTATAGATGAACCTTATGGGAGCAATTGTTTAGCAATCTTTTTATTAATTTCCAGGCAAAGGTCTATCCAGTATTCAACTTCATTTTCTTTGAGCAAATACAGGTTATTTATATACACATATCCCTTCATTTCCTTCCCTCTCATGACCACAGGTTTGCACCCTTTTTTAGTTATGGAAGAATCATGCAAGGAAGGATCAATCCTGCACATGATTTCCTCTTTACCCACGGCAATGCACAATTTATTATTGACCATAAAAGCCAGCTTCCCAAACATCTTTTTCTCTGATACATTTGGAAGATGTGCAAGTGCCGATCTGACACGTACAAGGATTTTTTCCTGGGAACTCATTGAAGTCGTTTTAATTTATGTTACATGATTTGCCAATTAAAATTAGAATCGTCACCCATGATAATTAGATCCCTTTACCAAATCCAAATAATCTTTTAAAATAGACATCTGTGCCTTGTTCCCTTTTGCGATCAATGTTTTCCTGCTGATGGTTTTTTCAAAAACCTTATTGGCAAAATGGATGGTTTTGGGAAACAGATCCTTGCTTCTAATCTTCGGAATTTGAAGTCTTTTCTTTACCTCTTCATCCAATAAAAATTCTGCACTACTCACGTGAATATATCTTAGAATTTTACGTTGGAACCGGTATTTTAAAAGTGGATTCTCTAATGATTCCTGCACCAATGATTGAGCTAAAGTAACCGAATCAGCATCCGCCGGAGGTTGGATGGATGACCATAAATAAAATCGTTCCGTTGCTTCCTTTTTATTGTCCGGCAATATTTCCGGTGGAATTCCTAGGAGATATCCTATGTATTTCCACAAATGAAAAACACCTAATTCTTCCTCTTCAGAAATATCCATACCCAGTTTATGTAAACCATGCAAATACACGAGGCTGAATCCATTTGAAGTGGCCGTCATATCCCAAAGATTGAGAGGTTCACCGAATGTATCGTAATCCCAATCTGTATAATGCTGTTTTATTTTTAAGCGTGCATAGGAATGAATGAGGCGTGTTTTGATAGCATATTCATATCCTCTAGCGTGTATTTTCATTGCATCATAGCGCGAAACATTTATCCAGAAGTCAAGGGTTTCTGAAAGTCTTTTCATGGCTCCTTTTTTTAAAGCGCCGGTAAAGATGAGTGGCTTGTTCAGGTAGGCATAGTCATAGCCACCCAGCAGAGTATAATCGCGCAGCGAAATGAATGCGTTCAGTCCTCCCCGCATGCAGTTTTCAGCGCCCAATCTTAATAAT
>JBBSSE010000359.1:0-3804 GCA_038242375.1 Chitinophagales bacterium | reverse complement strand
CTTTAAAAGGAACATGATTGTTGAAGGAATTATCAGTTAAAAATTATTCCGACACCCATTTTTCGGCTAATTCCAAATCTTTCAGACTAAATCCCCGTGTTTTACCCGGAACAAAGATTCCAAAAAAGTTGGTGAAATTACGGATGGATTTTTTCTCTGAAACAATGGCAATTTTTCGCCATTCGGTAAAATAGACAAATCCCAGCAAGGCATCTTTCAGCCAGGCACCCGCAGAATAATTATTAAGTGGGGTATTCAGGAGCAAGAGGTAATTAATTTTACCGAATTGCTTATGGATCTTAGCGACCATGGGATTAATGATCTGATCGTAATCCTCCTGCGTAATTTGCCCATTTGCTATAAACGGGGCTACATGAGGAGGAAGGCCTTTCATTACTTCTATCATAAAAAAGGATTTAAAAGTTAAATGATTCTGCTGAACTTCGAGCATATAAAGTTAAGAAATAGTTGGAATTTACCCAAATTAACAGCGTGCATTTCATTATGATGCATCGCCGGGTTGAAAGTGGGTGGTTGAAGAACACTCAACGCGAGGCCCATTTATCCGTGTTAAAAATAGATGCTGCTGACAACTCCACGATGCATGGAAGAGGTTGTAGTCTTCATCCGCAAGGTTGATGTTACTACCCAAATCCGGATAATTTAAAATGCACCAAATCGAGCGGAATGCTATAACTGAAATAATGAATTAATTGTTCATCTCCATTCCTTCTAATTTTCCTGAAGCATCTTTTTTCAAAAGTATTCGAATAAGTAAAATGACTGCAGTAACAGCAAAGATGCCACCAACTACCCAGTTTATTGTGCTATTGTTTGCATCGAGTTTATTAACGATCCAGGGACCGCCAAATATAAATACACAACCGCCAAGCAGCGTACCGAGGGCTATTCCAAAGATGTATGTATTATAATAACGATTCTCGGGTTTCAAGATTTTTTTGGTGAATAGAACGGTACTCCAGCCAAACCAAAAAGGAATCTGAACAGGATTGATGGCGCATAACATCAGTCCTAAAAAAAAGCGATTAATATTATTTTCCAGCATCACGTTTTTAGAATCTTCACCAGTTTTCATCGCGGCAATAAAACTACCAACAGCAAGAGCCAGCACAATTCCTACCGTGATCCACTCCATCCATTTAAATAACTTTTTCTGCTTTCGCACCCAGTTAATTCCGATCAGAGAAATGCGCACATAAATCATTTCTACAAGAATGGTACCTGCCAGAAAATAGAAAGCATGCCGCACTCCCTCCTGCACACTAATCTGCATGCCCATCACGTTCAAACTACCGAGCGGCAAAGCGCCTAAAAAACTGATAAACATCCCCCAAAAGAAAACTTTTACAACAGGCATAAATAGCTATTTCGTTTTTGTGAGAACTTTCAGGTTAACGATAACTTTCTGACCCAGAACGGTACTTTTTTCGCCTACACCAAAGTCGAGGCGATTTATAGTAAATTCTCCGGTAAATAAATAATTATTCAACACTTTTTCTGCCTTAAAAGGAAATGAAACTGGTTTTGTAATTCCTTTAATCGTCAGGTTTCCCGTAAAGAAATAAAAGCCATCTTCCGTTTTATTTGTCTTATCTATTTTGGTGGAAACAAGGTTAATATCAGGGAATTTTTCCACATGAAAATAAAGTTCTTCCCGTAAATCCTTATCCCTCGATTCATTATCTGTATTAATGGTTGGTGAAGATATACTCACCGTGAAATTTGCCGTAGAAGGAAAAGATGGATTGAAGAAAATCTTTCCTTTTAATCCTTTGAATTCCCCACCGGTATTAAATCCAAAGTTTTTAATTGTAAAATGAACATTGCTGCCATCATCTGCCGGTACAAGATTTTGTGCAGTAGCATGTACTGAAAAAAGAACCAGGAAAGAAAAAAGCAATTTTGTGCGCATACGTTTAATTTTCAATGAATAATGATTAAGGGATTTTTTTATCAGCTTCTGTTATAACTTTAAAATATTCTTTCGTTTCTTTTCTAAAACGAACTCCTTTTAAAAATGGCCAATAAGGAATTCCCTGCTGATGATTATACCTGCTGATTTTATATAAAACCTTCCAATGTTTTAAAATTTCTTTCCAGGCATTTATCAGCGTGTAACCGGTATCGTAAAAATGATTGGGTTCCGCGCCACATCCATTATATTCTAAAATAAAAAAGTTCTTCCCTTCCTTTAATTCTTCAATGGAATTGCACATGATATCGTAGCGGCCATAAAAAAAATCATTTATACCAAGACTAATCTCATCCAACATATGAATAAGATCATCATTGATCTCCCTGCTGAGATCAATAAAATGCGCTCCCCTATTGTGATTCCCGGCATGGCTCAACATAAATACTTCTCCGGCGTCAATCACTTTATTATAATTTTCTCCATGTTTTGCCCGCAGCTCCTCCAGCCTTTGATTCGATTTTGAATTAGCCATAATCAATTCTTCCAGCGTGCTTTTGCCATCGCCGGTTACCTGTAGGGGCACTTTTTGCAAAAAGCCTGAAATCGTTCCTTTTTTCTCGTAGGGTAAACGATAATAAAACAAACTTATCTCCAACGGATATGGCACATATTCCTGGATAAAATATTCTACCGGAATTTCTTTATGATATACTCTGAGATCTTCCTCCTTGTCAATTTTTCTAAATAAAATACCCTGGCCACCGATTTCCGGTTTTACGATTAGCGGATATTGAATACCTGAACTTTCGAGTTCTTTTTTTACGGAGTCGAAATCCTGATCCGGTTTTACATTAAAATAATCCGGCCGAAATTTTGGTGGCAAAAGTTCATGCATTTCCTTTTTAGGTTCTCCGTCCATACCGCCGAAAGTAAGTTTGGGATTACTGGGCGTAAAAAACCAAAAAGATCCCGAGCGCAATGAATACCAGAACCACATGGGCACGATAGGCGCATATAAAAGTTTAAATGGCCACTGTTCCCAATTTTTTATTTTTTTAATAAAACTCAATTTCTTTACGGATCTAGGGTGATTAAAATTCTTAATAAATATATAACCTACAAAAATAAGTGTAAACCTTTAACTCTGATCGGGCAAAAGAAAATTCTTTGTTGTATTTTAGCTGCATAAAAAACTGAATGATGCATATACCAACGATGGCAGAGATGATGGCGGAAAATAAACAACCTGAAATACTCTTTTTTGTGGGATGTTCGGGCAGCTACGACCAACGTTCGCAAAAAATTACGAGGGCTTTTGCGACTATTTTAAATAAAGTGGAAATCAATTACGCCATTTTAGGAAAAGAAGAAATGTGTAATGGCGACCCCGCGCGCAGAGCAGGAAATGAATTTCTTTTTCAAATGATGGCTTATCAGAATATTGAACTCTTCAAAGGTTATGGCATCAAGAAAATCGTGACAGCCTGTCCGCATTGTTTTAATATTTTCAAAAATGAATACCCCGCACTGGGCGGCAATTACGAAGTAATTCACCACGCTACGCTGATCCAGCAATTGATTGATGAAGGAAAAATAGTGATGAAAGAAGATGGTGTTTTTAAGGGTAAAAAAATAACCTACCACGATAGTTGCTACCTTGGCCGCGCAAATAATATTTATGAAGCTCCGCGCAAAGTATTGGAAGCATTGGACGTGGAACTGGTAGAAATGAAACGCAGCAGGAGTAATGGTTTTTGCTGTGGAGCAGGCGGTGCACAGGTATTTAAAGAAGAAGAAAAAGGAACAACACGTGTAAGTACAGAACGTACAAGAGAAGCCATTGGCACCGGTGCAAAGATTATTGCAAG
>JBBSSE010000358.1:0-3830 GCA_038242375.1 Chitinophagales bacterium | reverse complement strand
GACATGTTATGTAAAACTTTGCATGAATTTGAAGAAAATAAATTTATCGAAGATGGAAAGATAAATATGTTAAAGAGAAAAAAGGCATCCTGCTAAAAAAAAATATAAATCACCCCGGATAAAGGATGAAAAATGATCCATCAAAATTGGTTTTACAAAAAAAAATCAAACAAAAAGAGCTCAGTGAAGTAGTATTATTTACATGATAACTATAGATTCCCTAATCGTGTGGATCATCTTTTTTCAAAAAATAAACTTCCAAATTCTGTTATCCAACTAAACGTATGAAACTCATTCATAAACATACCTCCTCTCACCGTAGCACTTACGACTCCAAAAAAAAGAGAGCTAAATCTTATTTGTTCACCATTTAAAGTAATTACTTCATCTTCCTATCGGTTAAAAATGACATTTGACTATCTGTCCGAAAAATTCCTAAAAAAGGAAAATAATTGGCAGGAGTATTGAGCGAAATAATTACAAAAATATATTTATCCCGTAATCCTGTGAAGATCATACCTGGCGCAAATACGATTATTCAATTTTAAAAAATACATATCATGGCAACAAAAACAAAGTGGATTATTGATCCGGAACATTCTGAAGTTGGTTTCAAAGTAAAACACCTGATGATCTCCAATGTAAAAGGGGTTTTTAATGAATACGAGGTAAACATTGTAACTACAGGAGATGATTTCTTAACAGCAGAAATAGATTTCTGGATGAATCCAGCCTCTCTCGAAACAAATGTTGAGAATAGAAATGTGCATTTAAGGAGTGGGGATTTTTTCGATGTAGAACATCACAAGGAAATTACTTTTACCGGAAACACCATTGAACCCGTAGATCAAGATGGCAGCTACGAACTTTGGGGTGACCTTACAATTAAAGGAATCACAAAAAAAATAAAACTGAATGTGGAATTTGGCGGCGTTATTAAAGATCCCTGGGGTGCAGAAAAGGCCGGGTTTGAAATACATGGGAAAGTAAACCGGAAAGATTGGGGCTTAAATTGGAATACAGCGCTTGAATCCGGGGGATTTCTGGTAGGCGACACAGTGACTATTAATTGCGAAATAGAATTATTAAAACAATCTGGTGTAGAAGAAGAGAAAAATAATTAAATTTGCCGCTTCTTTTTAAATAGATTAAAATACTTGATTGATTAAATGTGTAATTTTGACACATATAATATTCAGTATCCTTAATACGATAAATTAATAGCTTGAAAAGTCACGTATCAAAAATAGGTGTAATCACCTCCGGAGGTGATGCCCCGGGAATGAACGCTGCAATCCGCGCAGTAGTCCGCACAGGAATCTATAACAATTTGGAGGTTTATGGAATTATGAGAGGATTTCAGGGATTGTGTGATGGCGATATTTTCAAAATGGAAAGTAAAAGTGTCGCCAATATTATCCAAAGAGGAGGCACTATTCTAAAAACCGCGCGCTGTAAAGAATTCTTAACACCCGAAGGAAGGAAGAAAGCATATGATAATTTAAAAAGCCATGGCATAGACGGACTTGTCGTTATTGGGGGAGATGGTTCCTTCCGGGGCGCTCAGACTTTCAGTAGTGAATATGATATTCCATGCATCGGGCTTCCGGGCACGATAGACAAGGATATTGCCGGAACTGATTTTACAATAGGATTTGATACTGCGGTTAATACTGCCGTTTCTGCCATTGATAAATTAAGAGATACAGCAGACGCCCACGATCGTCTTTTTGTAATTGAAGTGATGGGCAGGGATTCCGGATTTATCGCTCTCCACAGCGGAGTTGCTACGGGGGCTGAAAATATTCTCATACCAGAAAGAAAAACTGATGTAGAAGATATTATCACCACACTAAAAGAAAAACACGGTAGAAAAAAGCTGGTAAATATTATTGTGGTCGCTGAAGGAGAAGCTTATGGGGCAACTGAACTTGCTAAAACGATTGAAGAAGAGATACCCGGGCAGGAAGTTCGGGTATGTATCCTGGGACATATTCAACGGGGCGGATCGCCTTCCTGCCTGGATAGATTGATTGCGAGCCGCATGGGTTATGCGGCGGTAGAATGCCTGCTTGAAGGAAAGTTTAATGTATTTGTTGGAATAGTGAATAATAAAATGCATTATACTCCACTAAATCAGGCAGTAAAAAGAAAAGAAAAAATTAGTGAGGAGTGGATGAAGATCGTACGGATCTTATCGACTTAAATTATTCCTCAAATCATCATTATTTAAATCCAAATAAATCTTATGTCAAAACACATTTCTAAATATGTTCATCGTGAAATGGACCATCAAGCTGGCTTTAAACATTCCAGGAAGAAAACAAAAATTGTAGCTACTGTTGGACCTGCATGTGATAATTATGAAGCTATGCTGGAGTTAGTGCATGCCGGTGTAAATGTGTTTCGCCTAAACTTTTCTCATGGGAACCATGAAGATAAAGCAAGGATTATTGAAATAATCAGAGAGATAAACAAATCGCTTCCGTTTAACATTGCTATCCTGGCAGATTTGCAGGGACCAAAATTGCGCGTAGGGGAAATTGAAAACAATGCTTTACAAATCAATCCGGGCGATATACTCACCTTTACAAATGAAAAATGTATTGGTACAAAGGAGAAAATTTATGTGAGCTATAAAGGATTGCATAAAGATGTAAAACTGGGTAATCTCATCATGATCGATGATGGAAAACTGGAGGTTAAGGTGATAAACATACTTCCCAACAACAATGTGGAAGTAGAAGTAGTAATGGGTGGAATTCTTTCTTCTAAAAAAGGATTGAATCTGCCAGATACGAATGTTTCTTTACCTGCTCTGACCGAAAAAGATTTAGAAGATCTGGATTTTATCATTGGCCAAAATGTAGATTGGATCGCACTTTCCTTTGTAAGGGAAGTAGAAGATATCCAGGGACTAAAAAAGATCCTTAAAAAGAGAAACAGTACGGCAAAAGTAATTGCCAAAATAGAAAAACCACAGGCTGTACAAAATATTCGTGATATCATCCTGGAAAGTGATGCCATTATGATTGCCCGTGGTGATCTCGGTGTAGAATTACCCGTAGAAAAAGTACCGTTAATCCAAAAAGAAATTATCCGCAAATGTATGCACCGCGCGAAACCCGTGATCGTGGCTACTCAGATGATGGAAAGTATGATGGACCGTATAAAACCAAACAGAAGTGAAATCACTGATGTGGCAAATGCAGTCCTCGAAGGCGCAGATGCATTAATGCTTAGCGGGGAAACGGCTACAGGTATGCATCCTACCCTGGTGATTCAAACGATGAGTAAAATCATTATGGAGATTGAAAAAACCGCCTATGATTACAACCGTGATGACATTTTGGCTCCTCAGCCTCATTCTCCTTCTTTCTCCAGTGACGCGGTTTGTTATAGCGCCTGTAAACTGGCCCATGATTTAAAAGCCGATGCCTTAATTGGAATGACTGCAAGTGGATATACCGGTTTTATGCTGAGCAGCTATCGCCCGCAATCTCCTTTATATATTTTCAGTAAAGAAAAAAGCCTTATTAATCAATTAAGCCTTAGTTGGGGAGTCCGTGCATTCTTTTATGAAGAAGAAGAGAGTCTTGATGAGATCTTTTATGATCAGATCGGCATTTTACAGGAACGTGGATTTTTGAAAGTAGGTGATACTGTCGTAAATACAGGCAGTACTCCTGTAAAATTACACCTTCCAACAAACGTTGTAAAAGTTACGATTGTAACAGAAGACATGAAAGATGATATACACATAGAAGAAATAATAGAGACAGAGAAATAATCAGAAAATTACTCTTGGCGTCCCAAAGAAGAAATTCTTT
>JBBSSE010000357.1:0-3832 GCA_038242375.1 Chitinophagales bacterium | reverse complement strand
TTCATCAGCGCACCTGATAAATTTCTCTTTAATGATATAGGGACAGGTCACTACCTGTCCCTTTTTTTATCTAAAAGGCATTGAAAAAAGTAAAACGAAAAACGAACCACAAAGAACCAAAGAAAAATACTTTATTCTAACCTTATTTATTCAAAAAATCATCAGACTCTCTAAAATCTTCAATAAATAAACATGAAACTTTTTATGCTATTACTTGGTTGTAAACCACCGGGAAGAAATACAGAGCAACACGATATTTTTTTTGGAATAGCGGACAATCTCAAAGACCTAATTCCCGCGATAAATAAAGCCTGGCCGGAAGCCAAAAATAAAATTCATATAGATGCATGGAGAGAGGTGAATTTTGTGGACGGTTTTGAAGTGAAAGTGTATAAAAAGAATACACCGGGAGTTGATCTGATCCATCAAAAATTAAAATTATTTTTTCTGAACCTGGGCGGCTACAAGGAAAATGAATTTGAAGAATACCATTATAAAATCCTTGCGGCCTGTGAAGATAAATCCGCTGCAACTCAACATGCCAAGGCATCTGCATTTTATAAACATACAGGTTTTAAGGGTGCAGCCTCCCACATTGATGATAAATACGGTGTGGATCTGGATGACATTTTTGATATAGAAGAAATATTGGCCCCTGAAATAAAAGAAATCTACGGATTGAATATTGTTCCTTACGATTTTCTTGTTGAAGATAAACTGAACCTGGGTTATCTGCCGCTTAAAAAGATATAAATAATTTTCGACATTACTTTATTGTCTTTCTAAAATTAGCCACAGGACAGGTCGCGACCTGTCTCTACCAGCGCAGGTTCGCACTCGCGCTGGTTTCCAAACCTGTGCGGTGTCGTTACTAAATCATGCGTATAAAAAAAATGATTGATTCTTAAAAATCTCATCTTTAAATCCAAAAAGATTTTACCCTTCAAAAGAGAAGAAGAATTTACCACAAAGAGATAAAGGACACGAAGGAAAAATGCTTCGCATTTTTAAGGTCTGGAATCATCAGAAAAAAGGCAACTCTCCGACCGGAAGGCATGCGAATTCTTTTTCCAATTCGTGTAATTCGTGACTAAAAATTCGTGCTTATTATAAAATAAAAAAAGGACAGGTCGCGACCTGTCCCTACAATTCTTGTTACATTTCATATAAGACTGGGCATGCCATATGAGACAGGGAATCCCATATGAGACAGGGCATCCCATATGAGAGACAGGGCATGCCCTGTCTCTACAACAATTTCTTTAAACCCTTTATCTCTCCCTTACCTGCTTCTTTAAAACTGATCGCATAACCACCGGCTTCGGCTACTCCCTGTGATAGTTTAGACTTGTAACTAACAACGAATTTATTGATCGTATACGCTTGTGGATTTGTTTTGTAATCTGTGTCCTTCGCATCCGCATAAATGGTAGCGATATAGGTTTTACCCGGTTCTAAAAAATCAAAAACAATCTTTGATGTGCGTTTATTATCCCCATTTACACTTCCTAAAAACCACTGTCCCGTTCCCTTTGCCTTGCGGGCAATGGTAATGTAATCTCCGGGTTCTGCTTCCAAATATTTGGTATCGTCCCAATCAAGTGCAACATCTTTTATAAATTGAAATGCATCCCGAAAGCGGTTATAATTTTCCGGCAGATCCGCTGCCATCTGGAGAGGGCTGTACATGGTAATATACAATGCAAGTTGGTTTGCCAGCGTGCTGTTTACATGAGAATGATTTTCAGGATTCAATTTACTGATGTCCATTTCAAAAATGCCCGGTGTGTAATCCATAGGTCCACCAAGTAATCTTGTAAAAGGCAGAATCGTCACATGGTTTGGTTTTGATCCTCCAAATGCCTGGTATTCTGTTCCTCTTGCAGATTCATTGCCGATCAGGTTTGGCCAGGTTCGCGCGATGCCTGTAGGTCGAACGGCTTCATGTGCATTCAACATGATTTTATATTCGGCAGCTTTTTCCAGGGCGTATTGATAATGGTTCACGATCCACTGGTTGTAATGGTTTTCACCTCTTGGTAAAATAGGTCCTACATAGCCACTCTTTACTGCATCGTAGCCATTCTCCTTCATAAATTTATACGCCGTATCCATATGTCTCTCGTAATTGCGCACAGAAGAAGAAGTTTCATGATGCATAATCATTTTTACACCTTTCGAATGGGCATAATCCCTGATGCCTTTTACATCAAAATCGGGGTAGGGAGTCACGAAATCAAATACATAATCCTTGGAATTTCCAAACCAATCTTCCCAGCCAATATCCCAACCTTCTACCAATACGGCGTCAAATCCATTCTCAGCCGCAAAGTCTATATATTTTTTTACGTGGGCCGTATTTGCTGCATGTGTACCGTTGGGTTTTGCCTTGCTATAATCTGTTATCCCAAGTTGCACGGAAGGGAAATCGTTTGTATAAGACCATGTGCTTTTTCCGGTGATCATTTCCCACCAAACACCAATATATTTTATCGGTTTTATCCAATCCGTATTCTCCAGTTTACAAGGCTCATTCAGGTTATAGGTCATTTTAGAGGCAAGAATATCTCGTGCATCATCACTCACTATAATGGTGCGCCAGGGGGAAGTACAGGGAGCCTGCATATATCCTTTATCCCCATTGGCATCAGGAGTAAGCCAGGATTCAAAGATCATATTCTTATCATCCAGGTTCAGATTCATACACGAATAATTGATCAGCGCCGCCTCATGTAGATTTATATAAATGCCGTCAGATGATTTCATCATCAGGGAAGTCTGCACTCCTGTAGGTGAAAAAGAGGTTTGCGATACATTTGCTGTTATGGCATTTTTGAAAAGACCCCTGATTTCTGAAAGCTTCGAAGTGGTAAAATCATATTCCTGCGTATCATAATCGCCCGGTATCCAAAAAGCCGTGTGATCACCCGTCATAGCGAATTGAGTTCTTTCTTCTTTGATCACAAAGTAGATGAGATTTTTCTGTTCCGGGAACTCATAACGAAATCCAAGGCCATCATCAAACAGGCGAAAACGGATGATTATTTTCCTGTCTGTTCCCTTTTGATTGAGCGTTACGGACAATTCATTATAGTGATTGCGAATCGTTTTAACCTCGCCCCAAACAGGTGTCCAGTTTTCATCAAAAGCGGCCCTTGCTGAATCGATTATAGTAAAGTTGTCGAATAAGGATGCCTGTGGGTTAATGGATTTTTGAACCATATCACTCTCTCCGTCATTCACCTTTTCTCTATGGGTTTTTAGTTCCAGGCCAAGTGTGCTTTCTTTTATGACAGCTTTTCCTTTATAGGATAGCTGGTAAGCCGGTTGTCCTTTCCGGACGAGGGAAAAATTCATAACGAATTTTCCATCCGGGGAAAAAAGTTGCTGCGCATTTCCAATAATAACGATGAAAAGGAAAAGGAAGAACGACAAAAAAAACTTTTTCATAATGATGCTTTGTTTAGGAATTTTCTTGAAATAAAATCAACATTAATAATATAACTCACAGGCAAATATAATTTTTAATTTAAGGGTGAATCAAATAAAAGAGCCTCGCTATTTTAATCTCTGTTTTAATAAAACATCCTTCTTCAAATAATATCCTGGTCTAAAAAGAAATGTTGCTACCATCATTTTATGTTATTTATCCGTAAAATAGGCATTGAAGAAGGAGAGCAGTAAAAAATGTTTATGTAAATAAAAAAAATGTTTAAATTGCATATCCGACAGAAATCAAATAACGATTCTAATCATTATTTCCTCCACTGTTAATACCCACTTACTGTTTTTTGAGGACCATCTATCCTACAAAAAATTCTCCACCAAATTT
>JBBSSE010000356.1:0-3859 GCA_038242375.1 Chitinophagales bacterium | reverse complement strand
CGGAAGATCCAGTCCATTAAAGCTTACATCTTTTGAATCCGGCTTTGCGCCGGCATAGGCTAAAATATCTTTCAATTTCACACCTGTCCATTTAGCATTCCCCATGGCACCATTCTTCCATTGCCCTCCCGGGACGCGCGGATCAAAAAAACTTCTGGAATTACCTGAACACTGACATAAGGCGGTAATCGTAATGGGAGTAAATTTTGTTTTAAGGTCGTCCAGTGATAAGGCAATTTCACGATTAACGTTTCCGCCTATACGTAAACGAAAGGTATCAATATCCACATTTTCCGGTAATCCGGATAGATGCCAGCGGACAAAAAAGACATCATTGGGAGTATAATCCTCCAGAAAATATTTTAGAGGAGTTTCCAGATTGGGTGGCCGGTCGGTAAGAAGCAGCATACTATCCTTTCCCTCAGGTTTTACCCATTCATTATTTGCAATATTATTTGCATTATTTTTTTTATTTTCCGAAGGAGTATTTCCGGTACATGAAAAAATTAATGCCGAAATTAAAATAAAGAATAATATTTTTTGCATAGCGCATCATTTTTCATGAGACAAAAAAGACTCCCATCGAAGTTAAATTTTATATTCTATATTTCTGTTTATTAAAATTTCCAGGAAGCATTTCAATTTGCAGCGGGTTGGTGTAAAACCAACGCCTGCAACGCACTGTAGGGAGGGTCTCTACCACCAATTTCAACGCGACAATACGAAATACTGAAATGCACCAAATTTCTATTGAATGTGAAAGCTAAAAAGTTTAAAAAATTACAAAACTGAATTATCTGTCTTGTCTTTCCAATGTCACCAAAGCAGGTATTTCTTGCGGTGTAAGAACTCTGCTATAAATTCTGAATTCATCCAGTGCTACGGCAAAAATTGGTTGCCCTGGATTGAGCTGTGATTTCAGTGGTAAACTTGAACCTGTCTGAAATTGGGAATCCCAATGACGAGGGCGGTTGCATTTACAAATTTCATCTCCCCATACGGAGTAACCGGCGGATCCTCTATTTGCAAGCTTGAATGTTTTTATGATTTGTCTCTACGGGTAAACCTTTCTAATTTTTATAGATAGATCCCCAACAATTAAAACATATAATCCGGTTTGATCAATTCAGGGAATTTCTTTTGAAACTTTCTGACGTCCTTTATGCATACATTTTGCACATAGCTGCTGTTGGGATTCTTTAATACATATTCCTGGTGGTAATCTTCTGCTTTCCAAAATTTCTGGTAAGGAACTACCTGCACCGCGATCGGATCTTTATAAATCCTGGAAGCATTTAATTCTTTTATATAATTTTCAAGCATTGTCTTTTGTTCCGGTGAATTATAAAAGGCAATGGAACGGTATTGTGTACCACGATCATATCCCTGTCCATTTACAGAGGTTGGATCCTGTGCTTCAAAATAGGCTTTCATTAAAGTAGAGTAGGAGACTTTTGTTGAATCGTAATAAACCATTACGCTTTCCGCATGCCCGGTATTTCCTGTTAAAACACTTTCGTATGTTGGCTCAATGGTCTTTCCACCTGCATAGCCGGAAACGGCTTCTACTACGCCTTTCATGCCATCAAATAAAGCTTCAGTATGCCAGAAACATCCGGAAGCGAAAACTGCGTGGCTATATCTTGAAAGATCTTTTTGGGATAATTGAGCGATTTTTTCTTTCTTGTTATTTTTCGTGCTTTGGGCACAAGAGGTAAAACCAAAAGCCATTGAAAAAATAAGGATCAATCCTGATAAGTACTTCATAATTATTCTTTATTCAAATTTACGAAAAAAGAAAAGGGAGGGTTTGTTAAAGGTATGAGCTGTGAGCTGTGAGCCATGAGCTGTGAGCCATGAGCTGTGAGCTATCGGCTAAAAGCTAAAAGCTAAAAGCTGTGAACTCACAGCTCACAGCTTTTAAAAATACTTCAACGTCATGGCAATTATGGCATAGACCATTGTGAGCACAAAAATCCCTTTGGCGGTTTTATCCCGATGTCCATTTACATATATAGTAAACAATATTGCATTTGCCATCAGAGAAACGGTAATGGATACCGTGATCAGGTTCGGATTCAACCGTAACCATTGAATCATTTCTTCCAATGAAAGCATCTTGAACTTAAAGAATTTATACACCAAAAAACCAATCATGGGCGCAATAAACCCTAATATAAGTCCGAAGACGAAATTATCTTTTCTGAAGATCATGTGTTGTTCCAGGTTTTTTCAAGCTCTTTTTTTAAGGTGTAATTCGTCAGGTCAAACTGCACGGGAACCACGCTTACATAATTATGTTCCAGCGCCCAAACATCCGTATCTGTTCCGTCATCGTGATTGATGAACTCACCCGTGAGCCAGTAGTATTTCTTACCATTTGGATCCAGGCGCTCATCAAAGGATTCATCATATTTTGCATAAGCCTGTCTGCAAATTTTGATTCCTTTAATATCCTCGAGAGGTGCTTTTGGAATATTTACGTTCAGTAAAAAATGCTTATCCTTTTCCATGTTAATCATGTCTTTCACGATCTTGTTCACGTAATATCTTGCAGCGGTAAAATCTGCTTCATACTGAAAATCCAGAAGAGAAAATCCAATCGAGGGAATACCTTCAATAGATGCTTCCATGGCGGCACTCATCGTTCCGGAATAGATCACATTAATGGAATGATTCGCTCCATGATTGATACCACTCAGACAAATATCCGGTTTGCGGTGAAGGATTTTATCAACCGCCAGTTTTACACAATCCACGGGCGTGCCGCTTGCCTGCCAGGCTTCTATTTCGCCAAATATTCCGGGCATTTTTGTAAGTCGTAAAGGAACACCAATCGTAATGGCATGGCCCATTCCACTCTGCGGTTTGTCCGGAGCTACTACAATTACTTCTCCCAAATCTTTCACAGCCTCTACCAGGTTACGAATACCCGGTGCCGTTATGCCGTCATCATTTGTGATGAGAATAATCGGTCTTTCAACATTTTCTACATTCATTTATTCATATTTTGTCTTGCCGGATTATCTTTCTATCATTCTATTACTTCAAGATTTAAACCGGATGATACTTTTATTTTAAAAACAGAAACCTCTACACAAGAGCTGGAACGCTCAAAACTATTTATTGAAAGTCTATTTTAATTAAAACCAACGAACCCATGGACGAACGAGTGCTTCTCTGAATGGCCATGGAATAGCTGCCAATATTATTACCAGGGCAATTCCGAAATAGATTAATTGCTTTTTGAATTTCGCTTTAGGAGTAGCCGCCTTTTTAACGGAAATTCTTCCCGCATGCACCAAAACCCAGGCGATCAGCATCAATAGAAAATGTTCCAGTGTGAAAAAACGCGCGTTCGGATCTTTCATATTATCTCCCAGATGTTTCAACCTGTCAAACCATTGACCGCTAAAGTACAGGATCATCCCGATCAATAATTGAATGTCCATGGATAACATAAAGAAGAAATTGCTTTTATCATCACTATTCACATAATTCCTTTTTGACGTCAAACCACTGACAGCGCTGATGATGGTCCAAAACGCAAAGATTAATACAAGCCAGCGAATAATGCTGTGTAAGACAAGCAGAGTTTGCATAGTAATTTTTTTTATTGGCAAAAATAAGGGTAAAGGTTTTAATAAGCGAAAATGGTAGGTTTCGGGTGTCAGATTTCAGGTTTCAGTTATCAGCTAAACCACCTTGGCACAAAATTTTTATTCCATTAATTATGGCTAAAAAAACAACAAAATCAACCGTTATTGGGGAAAAAAGTTCTTTCCCGAAAGATTTGAATCCCATGCTTGCAACATTAGTTGATGAACCATTCGATCATAAAGATTGGTTATTCGAAATT